>JAKSAU010000616.1 GCA_022361535.1 Desulfobacterales bacterium | reverse complement strand
TAATATCGGGATGATCTTTTAAAGCGCGCGACACCGTAGAAGGCGAAACTCCTAACTCACGCGCTATATCTTTAATGGTTTTCATTTAATTTTTCGGGTTGACTTGTAGTTATTATTTCGAAAGTCCCTTCTAAATAACAGGTATTAAATTAAATTAAAATATAAATAGAATAAAAATTATTTAATTGACACCGCAAACGATTGCGGTAACGAATGCGACGATTTTAGGTGAAAAAGTTTACGAAAAATTAACATAACTATACATTTGCCCCTAAATTTGATTCGGAAATTAAAATTAAGGCATATTACCTCCGCATCACCGAAGTTATCAAAACGAGTGCATAAAAATCAAACCCAACTCACGATAACTTCTTTAGTACATTAATAACTTAATAACTACAATTGCATGAAAAACAATTTAATGTACAGGAGTTTACTCCTAGTAATATGTGTGTGTTTATCTTGGTCTACCATATTTGCCCAGGATAAAACAATATCAGGTACTGTAAAGGATGACCTAGGTGTTCCGCTAATTGGCGTAAACGTTGTGGTTGAAGGAACTGAAACTGGAACCGTTACAGATATGGATGGTAACTTTACTATTCAAGTGCCTGAAGGTGCTACGCTACTTTTTTCTTACATCGGATTTTTAAATGAACAAGTAGTAGTATCAACCCAAACTAATTTGGAAATACAATTATTACCTGATTTGGCCGAATTGGACGAGGTGGTTGTAATTGGCTATGGACAAGTTCGAAAGAAAGATCTCACAGGTTCTGTTGCAACTGTGAGCAGCGACGATTTTAAACAAGGAGCTGTTACCTCCCCCGAACAATTAATTGTTGGTAAAATATCAGGAGTTCAGATTACATCTGGAGGTGGTGATCCTGGCTCAAAACAAAACATCCGAATTCGTGGTGGAGCTTCCATTAACGCTTCAAATGATCCATTGTACGTAGTAGACGGTATCCCTCTTGACAACGATGATGCTGATGGATTAGCCAATCCATTTTCTTCTTTAAACCCCAATGATATTGAGAGTATTTCAGTACTTAAAGATGCATCAGCAACAGCGATTTATGGATCTCGTGCATCGAATGGTGTAATAATAATAACTACCAAAAAAGGAACAGCTCATGCACCTCTAAAACTTAGTTACAATGGTAAATTTTCGATAAACCAGGTAACTAAAAAAGTTGATGTGTTAGATGCTGATCAATTTAGGGAAGCTGTATCAACTTATGTTAGCGAAAGTAACCGCGACAATGCTATATCATTGCTAGGAAACGAAAGTACCGAATGGCAAGACGAAATATACCGAAACTCATACGACATGGAGCATTCTTTTTCGGCCTCTGGTGCTATTAACAAACTGCCATATCGTGTTTCTGTTGGTTATTTATCACAAGATGGTATCTTAAAAACTGGTTACATGGATCGAACTACCTTGAGAGCCTCGATTTCTCCATCCTTATTTGACGATCATCTTCAGTTGAACATTAATGCATCGGGCGCATGGCTTGAAAACCGTTTTGCAAACAAAGACGCGATAGGTGCAGCAGTTCAATTCGATCCAACAAAACCAGTTTACGAAGACAATAACTTCAATGGATACTATGCATGGACAACTCCGGATACGATTCCTGCAGCTGAAAGAGTAAGAACTGTAGGACAAGCCACTAAAAATCCAGTTGCTTTGTTGGAAGAAAAGGAAGATAGATCCAATGTATATAGAACAACTGGAAACTTTAGTGCCGATTATAAACTTCATTTCCTACCTGAACTTAAACTACATGTGAATGCCGGTTATGACGGTTACCACAGCGATGGAACAATTGAAGTTCCAGCTACCTCGGCAATTGAATTTGACAATGCAGAAAATCCTAAAGGAGGTGGAACATTGCGTGATTATTCTCAAAGTAAAGAAAATACACTTCTGGATGTTTACTTGAACTACAATCGTGAATTAAACTCTGTAGAAAGCAGGATAGATGCGACTGCTGGGTACTCTTACCAAAAGTTTTGGAAGATTAGTAAGACATTTGAAACCAACCATATTCCAACAGCTAATGATTCAGTTCTTAAGAAAGATACCGATGGTGCACAAGAGGCAGTTTTGATATCATTCTTTGGTCGATTAAACTACTCATTAAAAGATAAATACCTAGTTACTTTTACTTTAAGAGAAGATGGTTCTTCGCGC
>JAKSAU010000921.1 GCA_022361535.1 Desulfobacterales bacterium | reverse complement strand
ATTGGTGATGGGTTTTTGATCAACCAGGCGGTACAGAACATATTTCAAAATGCGGTGCAGTTCAGTCCCAAAGACGGGAAAATTTCAATAGCTTTGAAACGCAGGAAAGAAAATGTGATTGTGGAAATCACGGACCAGGGGCCGGGTATCCCGGAATTTGCCCGGGAAAAGATTTTTGACCGCTTTTTTTCCATCCAGCGCCCGGATACCCATAAAAAAAGTACAGGGCTGGGTCTTAATTTTGTAAGGGAAATTGCGCTGCTCCACAGCGGTTCAATCCATGTTGAAAACAATTCAAACCGTTGTGCAAAGGCTGTTTTAATACTGCCTGCAAACTGATTGTCCAAAGCAGATGGCCGTATTGATATCGCGCCTTTAGTCGTCCCGGGTTGATAAATGATTCTATCAATAGAAAAAGGCTTTAAGAAAGAAGCTCAATTTAGCGTAACTTAATCTTAAGCCATGGTCTTTGACACATTCCCAGTGTCTGTGTAAATCACTATATTGTTGTCTCTCGGCGGCAGGTCCGACCACCATCCGTGCACCAGATCTTTTTGCATCCATGCAATAAACCTGAGCCAGACAGAAAAACCCTGCTTATCTATGGGGGTGGCAGGGAACACTTCATCCCCTTTTAGATGGGCCATATAGGCTTTGGCAATCTGGTGATTTATCAAGTCAGACTGTTCTTTGCTTACTTTGTATTTGGCCAGGGCAGTATCAGCAAGCTTTTTTGTTCCGTTAAAAACATAGGCATCTGCATGGGCGGCGAAATCGTCTCCCATGGAGGGAATGGATTTGATGGCCATGCTTTTAACCTCTGCCCGGTTGCCCTTAGAAAGAGTGATCTGCCTGTAGGGGCAGGGCGCTGTGACCAGGGAACCGGTTTCAATATCAAATACAAACCTGTCTTCTTTGGCTTTGCTGGTGATATCCTGGGCATGAAAGTGGCCGGTAAAAACTAAGGACACACTGTAAGCCGCAAACAGGGTTGTAATTTCTTCATCCTGGTCAACAACATACTCTTCATAATATTTTTTATTGGCCGGATAGTGCTCCATGATTCCATGGTGAAGCATGGCAATAACCGCTTTTTCATCTCTCTTGGCTGCTATGAGCTGCTGCTCAATCCAGGCCAGTGTTTCTTTGGAGAATGCACCGCCTGTAATGGGATGGTGGCCGGGTCTGTTCTCCTGCCATCGGCAGGAATCAAGGGCAAGAAGTCTTAATCCGCTTACAGGTTCAGCCACATAGCTTAATGAGTTATCGTCACTGGCAATGGCATCTGAATACCCGAAATCTTTATACAATTGTTTAAACTCATCAGGGCCTGCAGCTGGAACCAGATGAGTCTGATCTCCTTGAAACCTTACTGCTTCCGGATTTGATACATCATGGTTACCCGGCACCACAAATACTTTTTTCCCTGATTGTTTTAACCGGCCCAGGTGTTTTGCCATGGCTTTGTGGCAGATCATTTCTCCATCTTTGGTCAGGTCGCCGCAGACTAGGACAAAGTCAGCCTTTTGTTTTGCAATTTCTTTCATGGCCGTATCAATGATCTCATCACTTAAGGAAAGCAGTTTACGGTCACGATCCAAATACTCTTGGAATGCCTTGCCTTGGGTTCCCAAATCCTGATGGTAAAAATGGGTGTCTGACAGGACAAAGAAACGGGTGTCAGGATAGGGGGATTGATTTTGGGTTAGATTTAATGCATCCGGATCATTCTGGAATAAAAAGGGGCGGCTTGACGCACAACCAATGCTAAGAGAGATCATCCTGTTTCCTTTTTTATATGAGAGT
>JAKSAU010000914.1 GCA_022361535.1 Desulfobacterales bacterium | reverse complement strand
GTTGCTAATCGATATTTAAATGGTACTAAAAGGATGGGACACTGGCGTGATACCCACGTCATGCTTAAGGGAAGCGCTGCAACGTCATCGCAAATCATTTTTATGGCGGATTGGTTTTTCGTTTCGAAAGAGATTCTGAAAGGCAAGAAATATTTTAAAGATTTGAACCCGGGAGGGGGCAAACTGGTACAGGTGGTTCATAGTGGACCGGATTCGGATTATGAAAGCATCGGACAGGCTTATTTTTCGGCAATTGCTTCAGCTCATGAAAAAGTTTATATCACCACTCCTTATTTAATTCCTACTTCAGAAATAACTTTTGCAATGAAAACAGCTGCTCTGGGGGGGATTGATATACGTATTATTTTACCTGGTAAATCGGATGCTATTACCCCTAAATGGAGTACCGAATCATTTATTGAAGAGCTTCTTGAAGCAGGGGTAAAAGTTTATTTCTACCAGGCTGGTTTTAACCATAGTAAAACCATGGTGGTTGATAGTATAATTGCGTCCATTGGGTCAGCAAATATGGACTTCCGTAGCCTTGAAACCAACTTTGAAGTTAATGCCTTAATTTATGATGATAAAACAGCACTGGAACTGGAACAACAGTTTATGCAGGACTTGAAACAAAGCCAGGAAGTAAACCTGAAAGATTGGCGAAAACGTCACTGGCTTCGTAAAACCAAAGAGTCTTTTGCAAGACTGTTAAGTCCAATGCTGTAACCCTTAAATCAAATTGGTTTAGGGAATATAAAAAAGCTAACAGCTTATTTCTTCAATATAAATTCTCTTTTTGAAGGATTATCTGCTGTTGGGAAATCTTCAGGGATTGGCAATGTTACCTTACCGGTAGCAGCCCATTCAACTCCCCTTATAAATGATACGATAAAGCCTACCCCTTCGCAAGAATAGTCATCATGACCTAATGTAGTATGAAAAATCCGCCCTTTTCCATAATCTACAACCATCAAGATAGGTTCATGGCGATCGGTCGGAGCCTTTCCTGACATATCTTTACCCGTGGCAAGAATGGTCATATTCTCTGCAGGACCTCTCAGTTTTGCGTAGCATTCATCTTTTGTTGTTAGCCACACTTTAGGCATTCCTTCTG
>JAKSAU010000728.1 GCA_022361535.1 Desulfobacterales bacterium | reverse complement strand
TCCAGGACCATCATCAGCATAATAGCACCGGCACCAGGCACTCCTGCCGTTCCAATGGATGCAAGAACTGCTGTGGTAATAATGGTCATCTGCTGTCCGAAATCCAAAGGGGCATCAATGGCAAACCCTATGAAAATAGCGCAGACGCCCTGATAAATGGCCGTACCATCCATATTGATCGTGGCACCCAATGGCAGGGAAAAAGAGTAAACCCCTTTATCAACACCCATTTCATTTTCAGCAATATCCATGCTGACAGGAAGTGTGCCGCCGCTGCTTCGTGTAACAAATCCGGTCACCATGGCCTGCTTTGCTTTAGAGAAAAAAGACAAAGGATTGAGTTTGGATATTAACACACCTCCGCCGTAAACCATTACAATATGAGTGGCAAACGCCAAATAAAGCGCAATGGTTGTCATTCCCAAAGGCCCGAAAGCATTGGCTCCCTGTTTTCCGAAAACCACTGCAATAAGGGCAAAAACCCCGATAGGCGCATATTGAAGGATCCAGTTGACCACCAGGTACATCACCTCTGCAAACCCTTCAAAAAAGCGGTATATGGTGTCTGCAGCCTTTTTGATCCGGTCATCCTTACTCTGTTTCAGGTTGGCAATGGCGATACCGAAAATCAGACAAAAGAATATGGTGGGAAGCACATCTCCATTGATGATAGCATAAAACGGGTTTGGCGGCACGATACTCATCAGCGTATCAATCAATGAAGGTGTTTCCATTTTGGCTCCGCCGACTGCAGCACCTGCAGACTCTGCCAGGGTCATGCCTTTCCCGGGTTGAAACAGGTTCCCGAAAACAAGTCCGACAGTGACTGCAAACGCTGTGGTGAGCGTATAAAGCCCTAATGCCTTTACCCCTACCCTGCCCAACTGAGCTGGATGGATAGAGCCCGCCCCAACAATCAGGGTAGAAATAATCACCGGCATTACGATCATTTTAAGCAGGTTCACAAAAATATCCCCAATAGGGCTGATCACTTCAATCTGCGGACCAAATACAACGCCTGCCAATGCACCCAAACCCAATCCCACAAGAATACGGATAAGAAGACTTGTCTTGAAATACCAGGATAGCAGCTTCATCATTGAACTCCAATCTGTCTGTTAATCATTGATATGACATATACGAAAAAACGGTATCACAACGGTTAGACTGCATAGGGAAAGAAAAAGAAATTCCCTTTGCTCCACAATGGTACCCGAATGTATGAAATACGGTTAAATGCTTTATAGCCTGCAAAAAACACATAGGTCAACGAGAATTATTATGATGGTTTGACTGGTTATCTTTTGCTAACAAATCCAAGATAACAAATCATTAAAAAGTTAAGAGCGATTCGCATCAGATGTTTTAACTATCGCGGTCTCAAAAGTATGTTCCTTTATTATTCGGGTAGATTAATTATCGGCAGCAGACTTAAATGAAGGTGTTGCCGTTTGAGCATTTAGGCTCGTTTGCTCTAAGAAGGCGGCATCAGGCGAATCTTTACAAAAAATTCGGCAGCCGCTTCTTAGAGCAAACGGGCCGGTATTGATATATGGGATGTACTTGTTCACCAGGGCCAATCAGAGATTTATTTTGAGAATTGCTCCAAACGTATCAACACGTCCTTGACGATTCATCAATTACCGTATAAAAAATATATCAAATTGATATATATCAAAAGGACTTATATATGCAGGATAAAATTCTACTGGGATTTCTTATGCAAGGCTGCCAGACCGGCTATGCGATAAAAAAACAGATGGAAAAAAGCACTAACCTGTTTTTCAACACAAGTGCAGGAAGCATATACCCAGCGTTTCAAAAACTGGAAAAAGAAGAGCTTGTAACCAAAGAAGAACGGCTTGACGGCGGCAGGGCAAAAAAGATTTATACCATCACCCCAAAGGGCAAAACCGTCTTTAAAGAGTGGCTTAACAATGATCTGCCTATAGGCAAGATAAAACAGGAAGCCTTACTTCGTACCTTTTTCTTTTC
>JAKSAU010000490.1 GCA_022361535.1 Desulfobacterales bacterium | reverse complement strand
CCGGGACTGATGCGGCAGCACCTGACCTGCGTCAACGCCGCAGCCAAGGTGGGTAATGCAAAGGCAGACGGTGCGTACATCGGTTCAAAGACTCTTAAATTTGAGCCGGGCAGCATCATTGCCGGCAATTATAATTTCGCAATCGGAACGGCAGGAAGCTGCACGCTGGTCCTCCAGGCAATATTGCCGGCATTGCTGACGGCAGACGGGCCCTCCGAAATCATACTGGAAGGAGGTACCCATAACCCGTATGCCCCTTCTTTTGATTTTCTCGATCAGACATTCCTTGGGCTCATCAACAAGATGGGCCCGACCGTGTCAGCATCGTTGATTCGCCCCGGTTTCTATCCGGCCGGCGGAGGAAAAGTCAGAGTAGAGATTGCCCCCGCCCCTCTGGGTAAAATAGACCTCACCCACCGGGGTGAGATATTAAATAAAACGGCAAAGGCGTTTGTGGCCAGCCTGCCTGAAAATATTGCAGCAAGGGAAATTAAAATAGTTAAAAAGCTATTGGGTTGGGAAAACTGTGAAGTTGTGAACGTTCCTGACTCCCATGGACCGGGGAACGTATTGACGCTCTGCGTGGAAAGCGAAAATCTAACGGAAGTGTTTACCGGGTTCGGCGTCAAAGGTGTTACCGCTGAAAAGGTCGCCAAAAGATGTGTGGGTCAGGTGAAAAGCTATCTGGCCTCTGATGCCCCCGTGGGAAAATATCTTGCGGATCAATTGTTAATCCCTTTGGCCATGGCCGGCGGCGGCTCATTCATCACCCAGCCGCCCAGCCGTCATACAATGACAAATATTGAGGTCGTGAAACAATTTTTAGACCTGAATATCAACTGCACAGAGATTGCCGGCCGCCGCTGGCAGATATCAGTTGAGGATTAAACCACTCTGCGCATAGGAGGAATAAAATATGGAATGGGTAAAAAAAAAAAAGAACTATAAAGTCCCTATAAAATCGTGGTGTTCAAACCTTGAAGGGCTTGCAATGAAACAAGCCGAGGATCTGGCCGTGCACCCTGTTGTTTTCCGCCACGTAGCGCTGATGCCGGACTGCCATCCGGGTTACGGTATGCCCATCGGCGGCGTCATTGCCGCGGACAATGCCGTCATCCCCAATGCCGTGGGTGTGGATATCGGTTGTGGTATGGGATCGGTAAGAACCAGCCTCCCGGTATCCGAAACCAGCCGGAACAGCCTGAGGGAAGTGGTTACATTGGTAAAAAAATATGTTCCCTGCGGGGAAGGCAAATCCCATAACGCACCGCAGACATGGGAAAACCTTGATGATATGGAAGCCTATGAAGAAAGAGGATGGTATTCGTCCCATGTCAAAAAACTTGCCTTTAAGAATTTAGGCAGCCTTGGAGGCGGTAACCATTTTATTGAGATACAGGCCGGTGATGACGACCGGATTTGGCTGATGATTCACTCCGGTTCACGACATCTGGGCAACGTCATAGCACGATTCTACAATGACATTGCTGTTAAGTTGAATCAAAAGTGGCATGCGGATACACCAGGAACAGATCTGGCTTTCCTGCCGACAGACTCAACGGAAGGTCAAGATTATATCAATGATATGAATTTTGCACTTTCTTATGCGCAGGAAAACCGCCGAAGAATCATGAATCGGTTTAAGGATGCTTTTACCGAGGTCTTCCCTGAGACCGAATTTGCCGATGAAGTTAATATTCATCATAACTATGCTGCCCTGGAAAATCATTTCAATAAGAATGTGTGGATTCATAGAAAAGGGGCAACCTCTGCCAAACAGGGAGAGACTGGAATTATCCCCGGTTCAATGGGAACACCTTCCTTCATTGTTGAAGGTCTGGGTAATCCTGAGTCATTCATGTCTTGTTCGCACGGAGCGGGAAGAGTTCTGGGAAGGTTACAGGCAACCAGAGAGCTTACACCTGAAGACTGCGATCAGGCAATGCAGGGCATCGTTTACGACCGCTGGAACAAGGTCAGACGTGGGAAAGCCAAGGGCATGTACGACCTGGGAGAAGCGCCCCAGGCATACAAAAATATTGAAAATGTAATTGAAGCCGAGCTTGATTTGATCAAACCCCTGCATAAGCTTCATCCCCTAGGTGTTGTGAAAGGGTGATATAATCCCGGGGATCATAAAGCGTGATCCCCGGGATAGCTTCAAGATCTCGTCAAACTGAAGTTTTCATTTTTATAAACCCGAACAGGATTCCCCCTTTCAAGTCTATTATGCCCATTCCAGCGACTATTTTGATTTTTCATTTCCGTTTCACTTTCTTTTTGTTTCAGCAATTCATCTAAGCGGCTTAGCGCCAGTTTTTTATTCAGATGCTGTGAACGCTCCTCCTGAGCTGTCACACTCAACCCGGTTGGTATGTGTGTGATCCTGGTAGCAGTTTCTCTTTTATTAACATTCTGTCCACCAGGACCGGAGGATCTCATCTTTTCAACTTTCAATTGACTAAAAGACCACTTGTTTTCTTCAGGAGGCGAAAAAAGATTTACGCCAACATACCAGTTCTTTCGTTTATGATGTGGTCTGAACATGCTTTTACCAATCCACTGAACAGTCCCCTCAAATGACTTTGCAAAGGATACGACAGCATCCCCTTCAAGTGAAATCAATGCAGATTTCAGCCTTTTTGATCTGCCGTCAGGGATCGTTTCAATAATTTTACATGAAATTCCATTGATTTCAGCTTCCTTGATAATACACTCAGAAAGCTTAGCCACAACCCAGCAGCATTCTTCGGGACCTCGGCCCGATGTTATCTGTAACCAATTTATCATTTATTCTTTCCTTTTTTGTAAGTTATGAGGGGTTTAAAAGTGGCTATAACTTCAACCAGATTTTCATCAAGAAGATCCTGAATAACCTGATCGATATTTTTATAAGCCTGAGGGGCCTCCTCATATAAAAGCTCTCGATCATCACAGATCACATGACCACCAAATCCTGTTCTTTTAAGAGAGCTGATATTATATCGAGCTTTTAACCTTCCCTTGCAACTGGTTCGATTCCATTTCCGCCCTGCCCCGTGGGGTAACGACCATAAATTATAGCGCTGAGCCCCTTTGGGTCTGACAAGGTAACTCAAACTGCCTCTTGATCCTGGTATTAAAACAGGCCCTGAATCTGAAACAACAGCTCCTTTTCGATGCAACCAGAAACTCTCATTATCGTAAATCACGTATGAAATCTTGTTATGACACGTGTCAATAATAAGCTGACAATCTGTACCAATTCTGGATACAAATTTTTCTGCTATGGCTATCCGATTACAAGTTGCCCATTTTAGAGCCTGGTCGTGCTGAGCTAAATAATTCTTGCCCTTCTGACTATCCGCCCTGAGCCCCCCAGCACCATAGATATCTGTATGGCTGCGAAGCAAGGTTTCTCCAATACCCCGGGAACCACTGTGAACAACCAATGTAAGTAAATTTTTGTCCAGTCCAACGTTAGAAAACAATTCTTCATTAAATACTTTTTTTATTGTTTGCAGTTCGGCAAAATGGTTCCCTGCCCCAATGGTTCCTATAGCAGTATTTATTGAATGTTTTTTAAGCTCCCGTTGATCCATCCAGTGCTCAATGCCTGCCCCATAAGGCTCGTTGAGATCTCCCAGTTTTCTGATCCACTTATCAATTTTAATTTTATTCTTTCTGATACCAGTCCTGAAAAGACTGATACCGCACCCCACGTCATTGCCAATCAAATAAGGATAGATGATATCCCTGATTAAATATGCGGCACCAACAGGATTGC
The DNA here is from genome assembly GCA_022361535.1 of Desulfobacterales bacterium. The sequence goes on along the minus strand of JAKSAU010000490.1, from coordinate 1,867 downwards.
CCCTGCCTGGATGAATATCCGGCAAACCAACACAGTATTCAACACCATCAAGTTCTGATGTTTTCTGTAACTGTCGTTCTGCCTTCCCCTCAATCCAGCTATTCTCTGAGGCAATAACCCAAATACCGGTTTTATTTTTAAAAATCGTATTCAAATTACATTCTTTCGTTAAGCCGGGTGATTTTGAAGAAGGATCAAAACCACCCGAAATTGTAGATAGTTATTAATCAAGAAAGACCAGGTTTTCTATAAACCAGGACTCCGTTTCCCGATTTGGAAGAATTTGATACCAGCCTTTCAACACAATGGTTTGATGATCTCGGTGGGTGACTCTGCCCTTTCCATACACTGTCATGTTAACCTTCATGGTGCGCCATCCCATGAGGATTGCCTCAGGATTTTTCATAATCTCTCTATATTTCTTAAAAGAAACGCCTTGAGGATATTTTCGGCACACGTATACCACCTCGCCTCCAGTTCGGAATATCTCTTGAACCTTATGGGGGTTTCCAGGCCCCCTCTGAATGGGTTCATTTTTCAATATCAGTTCCGCAGGAGGTGAAATATCTGGTGCAGGAAGAAAAAACCATTCACCCTGTCTTAAAAAAGCCTCATTCTTTCTTCTGTTTTTCTTTTCGGTTTTGATGTTTTTTTGAGCGGCAATAACCTGTTTTGGCTTTAAGCTGTCCATAGCATCACTGATGTTTGACACTGCTCCAGGTACAGCTGCGGCAAACCAACCTCTTTCATCCAAACCGCATAAAAACCGATATTTGGCTTTATATTTATCTCTTGCAAACAGCAAAAGGTGATTAAGCTCTTTATCGATATTCATAATATGCAGATCAACGGAACCATCTGTTTCAATTTTATAAAATTCGCCTTGTTTATCTTTTTCAATATCAACAATTAAACTGATATCCCTGCCTGTAGAGGCATTTCTTATTCTTCTGAATCGGGTTTGCCTTTTAGACAGATCGCTAAATTTTACTCTTGTGCCAATTTTTTCGAATGCTTTTACGATAGAATTCAAAACAGTACTCCAATCTATTCTCTAAAAGTAATAGTCACGAAGCGATCCATCGTATTTTTTAGACTTCAAACAACAGTTTTTAAATTTCCTGAATGAGCCACAGGGGCACAAATCGTTTCTTCCGAGCTTTTCGTATAGCTCTTTTGATCCGTGAACTATCCGTATGCCTCTCTTAACTCTTGTTTCTGATGGATATCCTTTTCTCCGCTTGCTCGTGACTTCAAAATTTCTCCTGGTAATAGGTATTATTCTTTTTAGCCATGACGCACCTCCACATCTAAACGGTTAATAGAAAACACAAAATGCAGCATAAGAAGCGCACTAAGGGTGTAAGTGTAGTTCTAAATTGGAAAAACTAATTGATATCCCAGCCAGGCAAGGCTGATTGAAGAGATTAGCCGACCAGGCAGAGGAATATCATTTTGATTTTAGTTGATTCACTGACCATAATGACCTCCTTTCTGATCCTTTTTAAAGATGGGTTGAAATTCAGTGGCGTAAATATCACTTAAAACATAAAAATGCAACCATTATGTTTTTAAGGATTTGGAAAAACAGGTTTTTAGAATTATAGTTAACTTTGTAAAAATAAGTTAGCCAGCTAATCCTGTTGGAAGGATTGAGAGATCCTGTTATTTATTTTCAATAATGTTTGCTTAAAAGATAGTAATATTTTGAAGTTTAAAAAAGAGAACAATCTGTCTATGATTGCTCACTTTCGTTAAAATTCCCTTGACCACAACATATTGTGTTGGAGTTCCTTGTTGAAGAGTACATTCAACAGCGGATAAATTTGATTTCGGGCGAATCAAATTATTTAGTCTGACATCTTGT
>JAKSAU010000170.1 GCA_022361535.1 Desulfobacterales bacterium | reverse complement strand
GAGGACAGTATAAGGTCATCAAATCTTTAGGTTCTGCCACTGCATTGCAGGACATTGAAGAACTAGTCACTTTAGCCAAACAAGAAATTGAAAAACTCTCCAAACCGGGAATATTATTTACTTCAGATAAAGACAAAACAGTCGAAGAGGCATTTTCGCTTTTGACCAATTCCAATATCCAAACGGTAGGACCGGAACTCATGTTCGGAAAGATTTTCGACCATATTGGTTTTAATGCAATCGGACACGATCTGTTTAGACACTTGGTCATCTCCCGAATAGCATTTCCACTGAGCAAGCTAAAGACTACAGATTATCTTTACCGTTATCAAGGTGTTAGTTTAAGCATAGATTCAATCTATCGTTTTCTTGATAAGCTTAACAGTGAGCTAAAACCACAGGTAGAACAAATAGCATACGCCCATACATTAAAGCTTTTAGGAGGCAAGCTAAGCGTTGTGTTTTATGATATGACAACATTGTATTTTGAGGCATCAGACGAAGATGATCTACGAAAGACAGGCTTTTCAAAAGACGGCAAACACCAAAATCCACAAATATTTATTGGCCTATTGGTTGGCATGGACGGTTATGCTATTGGTTATGACATATACGAAGGGAACACTTATGAGGGGCACACCTTGATACCCTTTCTTGAAAAAAATAGCAAAAAATTTAATCTTGGAAAACCAATAGTGGTCGCCGATGCTGGGCTTTTATCAAAAGAAAACATAAAGGCCTTGGAAGAAAAAGGGTATGAATATATTTTGGGGGCCAGGTTGAAAAATGAGAGCAAGCAAATAAAGGCAACTATTTTAGAAACTAAATTTTCCAATGGGAAGACCATAAGTATCAATAGAGGCACAAATGTGCGGCTTATCGTCAACTACTCGGACAATCGAGCAGCCAAGGATGCATACAACCGAAAAAGGGGGTTAAAACGGCTTGAAAAGAGGGTGAACTCTGGCAAATTGACTAAGGCAAACATCAACAATAAAGGATACAACAAGTACCTCAAACTTGAAGGGGAGGTCAATATAAAAATTGATTACACAAAGTATGAGAATGACCAAAAATGGGACGGTTTGAAAGGTTATGTCACAAATACGAAGTTATCACTAGAGCAAGTGCAAGATAATTATAAAAACTTATGGCACATCGAAAAAGCTTTCAGAATGTCAAAAACAGATTTGAGAATCCGACCAATTTATCATAGGCTCAGGGAACGGATTGAAGCTCACATCTGCATATCATTTACGGCTTATTGTATTTACAAAGAACTGGAACGGGTACTGTATGCCCAAAAATCCAACCTCTCTATCAGTCGAGCCGCAGAAATAACACATAACATCTACCAAGTGTCATATACACTTCCAGAATCAAAACAACCCCAAACCAAGTTGCTAGCAATGGATAACGAACAGCAGGAACTATACGATATTATCGCTAAAAATTTTTAGGGTGTTGCATTGCGGAAAACAGGAAATAGTAGCAGTGGCAGAAGCAGTAGCAGTCGAGTTCAACAACTAGTGTATGGACTGTTCATTTAAAGGAGTTAATTCTTTTGATGACGCTTGATTCATTAAAAGGTAG
>JAKSAU010001061.1 GCA_022361535.1 Desulfobacterales bacterium | reverse complement strand
CATCTTATTGTAAATGAGTCTGTTGCCGACAGGATAATGAATCCAAATACTTTAAATGAAATGGTTTGGGTTTCTTATTCGTTGCCCCCCGGGTTTGCAAACCGTCATGTAAGAGTATCTGGAAAACTCTTTGATAGGGAAACCAATTTTATAAATACCTATATGAAACCTGGAAAAAAAATAAACTTATTGATTCCGGGCGGAATAAAAACTAAAATCCGCCTTTTTGTTGACCATAAACTGATGATAATAAGAGATATTGACCCATGGCAGAATGATCCAGATGTTCCCTGGTTCTATTTGCCGAAAAACACTTTTACAGGAGAATTTAAATGGCAATAATTGCTCCTTCCATTTTATCCGCAGACTTTACTTGTCTGGGGGAAGAACTAAAAGCTGTAGAAAAAGGCGGAGCAGACTGGATCCATATCGATGTAATGGACGGCCAGTTTGTACCAAACATTACATATGGACCTATTATAGTTGAGGCTTGCAAACGCGTCTCGTCTCTTAAACTGGACGTCCATCTCATGATTGAAAAACCGGATGCACGCATACCTGACTTTGCAAAAGCCGGAGCAGACTATATTTCTGTTCATGCAGAAGCTTGCACCCATTTGCACAGAAGCCTTCAGCTTATTAAAAGCTTGGGAGTAAAGGCCGGTGTCGCATTAAATCCTGCGACTCCCCTTTCCGGCATTGAATACATCATAGACCAGTTAGATTTTGTATTGGTGATGAGTGTGAATCCCGGATTTGGCGGGCAAAAATTTATTGAGTCCAGCATTACTAAAATCAAGGCATTATCCGATATGCTAAAAAAGCATGAATCTGATGCTATAATCCAGGTTGACGGCGGCATTAACGACAAAACTATTAGTACCGTGGCTCAAGCTGGTGCGACGTCTTTTGTTGCCGGATCAGCTATTTTCAACACGCCGGATTACGCAGAAACTATTTCAGGCCTGCGCCAGGCTATCTAATAAGGCATATTATGAACAAATTAATTATCACTGTCCTAGCCAAGGACAGGCCCGGGATTATTTCTCAGGTTACAACCGATCTTTTTGAGTTGGACTGCAATCTTGAAAATGTAAACCAAATGATTCTCCAGGAAGAGTTTGCCGGCTTTTTTATTGTAGAGGCTCCTGAAGGATTAACCCCTGAATCTGTCCAAGAAGATTTGACAAAAAGAAACAACGGCAATGGCCTGACTATTCATGTTCACGCATTAGATACTGAAACCAGTTCCCCTTTTGACAGCACAGGTGGAGAAATCTTTTTGATTACAACTATTGGGCCTGATCAAAAAGGTCTTGTTGCCCGTTTCTCTTCGATTATTGCATCTTTCAATGCCAATATTGTCAATCTTAAGGCAGTTTTCAAAGGCGGCAAAGATCCTAATGATAATGTCATGTCTTACCAAGTAGCCGTGACCCCGGAAATTGATACTGCAGGCCTTTTTGCAGCATTACGGCAAAAAGCCGATGAACTTGAACTTGATATTAGAATCCAGCACAAAAACATATTTGATGCAATAAACAAGATATAAGAGGACACCCATGTTTGAAGATCATGAAATAATTTCAACCATTGAAATGGTAAAAAATGAAAACCTGGATGTCCGGGCTGTTACCCTTGGAGTAAATCTGTTTGACTGCATTTCCCACGATTTATCTGAGTTCAAAAAAAAGATCAGGGCAAAGATTATCGGACATGCTTCCAGCCTTGTTGAGACTTGTGATCAGGTTGGTGAAAAATATGGCATTAAAGTAGTTAACAAACGTATTTCAATTTCTCCCATAGCTTTGGTTGGTGCCTCTTTTAACTCAGGTCAAATGGTTGAGGTTGCACACGAACTCAATGATATTGCCAAAACCGTAAATATAGATTTCATCGGTGGATTTTCAGCCCTGGTTGAAAAGGGTATGGCAAAAGGAGATATTGCTCTTATCGAAGCAATCCCCAAGGCGCTTACCGAAACCCAGCGCGTATGTGCTTCTGTAAATGTGGCAACGACTAAGGCTGGTATCAACATGGATGCCGTGCTTGAAATGTCCAAAGCCATTAAAAAGGCTGCTACAATGACGGCAGATGATGACGGCCTTGCCTGTGCAAAGCTTTGTGTTTTTTCCAATATCCCTCAGGAT
>JAKSAU010000107.1 GCA_022361535.1 Desulfobacterales bacterium | reverse complement strand
TTGCAAAATTTGAAAAAGAATGCATTTTGCTGACAGGAGATGCTTTTCAGGACGTATTATTGGACGGGCTCACGCAGTATGCGGAAGAAGAATCGCTATCGCATGTAAAAATCGATGAATTTAAGCTCCCACATCATGGAAGCGCAAGTAATATATCAATTGACTTACTCAATATGATACAAACTAATAGATACCTAATATCGACAAATGGTAGTTATTATAAGCATCCCGACAGGACAACGATTAATTTGATTTGTAGAACGCACCATGAAGGTATTCCGACGATTGTATTCAACTATAAAAGTGAAACCACTAAATTATGGGATGATCCGCTAAAAGAAAAGGAACTCGGGTATAAAGCGATATATCTCTGATGTAATATCTAATCGGTTTTAATCAAATCTGCCTCTTGATTGATAAAAAAAGGATAGAAACTCTAAATAGGGAGGGTGCTTGCTAAAGCGATCATCAGACCAAACAAAAAAATCTAACCTTTTGTAAGCAAAATTATTGTAATTCCGAGAAACTGCTCTTACTAGCCTCATTTCAATACCAAAATCGATCTTCTATTTTTAATATCTTCAAATCAAAGGAGAAAAAATGAAAATACATAAAGCAACAACTAAATGGCATTGGATATTTCTATTTTTTTGGTTAATTACATTAGCTGCTTCTACTCAAGCAGATACAAATAAAACATATCGTTTGAGTACGGAAGACGACTTAGAGAATAGATACATTAACTATATTGAGCCCTATTGGAAGAATCATGGTGAGAGGGGAAGCTTGAAAGCAGAAGATGACCTGACACTTTCATTTATAAAATTTGAAATAGATAACGAAAAAGGCGCAATAGTAATATCGAGTGGACGAACGGAGTCATATTTAAAATACCAGGAATTGGTATATGATCTAACCCAAAATGGTTACTCAGTATACATGCACGATCACAGGGGGCAGGGCTTTTCAGAAAGAATTCTTAAAGAAGACCCACATAAAGGACATGTAGATAGTTTTGACGATTATGTCAACGACTTGGACCTATTCATCAACAAAGTGGTTCTATCAAAACCGCATGAAAAGCTCTACTTACTTGCGCACTCGATGGGTGGAGGAATAGCCACAAGGTACATCGAAAAGTATCCGGACGTTTTTAACGCAGCGGCTTTATCTTCTCCAATGCATGCTCCAAACGCAAAAATACTAGTTTCTCCAGAAGGCGGTTGTCTATGGTTCAGAGCAACGGACTGGGTCTGCAAAGACTGCTATGCTGGTTTTAAAGCCAAGCCATATACCCCTAAACCATTTGATAATAATGAGTATACTCATTCGAAGAAACGATATGCCCGTTTGTTGAAAATATATTCGGAAAATAGCGAAATACAGTTGGGAGGTCCAACACGTGGTTGGGCTGGACAAGCATGTGCTGCATCCAAGGATATGCAAAAGGACGCTGAGCATATAAAAATTCCGGTTTTGGTTCTGCAAGCTAGTAAGGACAGTGCAGTAACCCCTGAAGGCCAGGAAGAATTTTGTCGTATTCTGAAAGAAAAAACCGGTATTTCTTGTGATGGTAATAAAGGTGACAAACCTATTATCATTGAAGGTGCATATCATGAGTTGTTTATTGAAAATGATAAATATAGGATAGATGCCATAACTAGAATTTTAGAGTTTTTTGAACACAATTAATAAAATTCATAATCCAATTGAATCGCTCATGATTAAATCTGCCTTTTATTAGACAAACACTCAATTGCCTGAGCCATATGAGTAACTTAACAATTCAAGATCATTGGATAACCAAAGAGAGAATCGTTACGATTTTTGTAATAGTAACCTGTCTTACAGTCCTGATTTTTGGAATGTACTATGACACACCAATTGACAAATATATTCCAAAGAACACTGATGAAGTAGAAATCATTTCCTTGATAAACAGGTTTCACAAAGCGTCTATGGACAATGATCTTGAAAATTATTTGGCCTGCCTTAATAAAAAAGGCTGTTTTATGTTCAGTGGGACAAGGATGGTTTCAAAAGATGAACTGACAGCCCTTCTACCCCAATTC
>JAKSAU010000882.1 GCA_022361535.1 Desulfobacterales bacterium | reverse complement strand
GGATCTTAGCTCTTCCAGCATCCACAGCTCGCCTTTGCCCAGGCTGATCTGGGTGGCGAGCCTGGCAGCCTTAGCGGTTTCAGGCCGGGGCGTGCCAAGCTTCTGCTTTTCTTCCGCCCAGATCTCCCTCAAGGCTTTGCGTAAAGTCTCCACGGGACAGGCATTGGGTTCCCTGTCCAGGGTTTCTTCAAAATCCGACCTTGCAGGCGATAAGGTTTCAGATCCCATGCCTTACCGATCCTTTTCAGACTGCACTGCCCGGGCTGCTTCTGCTGCAGCCTTGCGGGCGTTTGAACTGTCCTGCCTCTTGTTTTCAAAACGGATGGCTGCAGGATCGCAAAAGGCGGCACATTGCGGATCTCCCCCGCACAGGTCACATTTCATAACCTTCTTGCCCACCACATCATAATCCATGGCGCCAAAGGGACAGGCGGAGATGCACATGCGGCAGCCAATGCATTTGTCGTAATCCACCAGGACCAGGCCGGAGTCTTCATTCTTATCAATTGCCCCCATGGGGCAGATATCCAGACAAGGCGGTTCGTCACACTGACGGCACACCATGGGCAGGACCTCGCCTTCGATCTCCCACTTCATAATCTTGAGCCGTGCCCTGTGGGGGTTGACACTGCCTTCATGCATGACCGAACAAACCTGTTCGCACAGGCGGCAGCCCGTGCATTTATGGGCATCTACAACTAGGACTTTTTCCATGATCTACTCCTTATATCCATCCGGGTGTATTTCCCGGTTTAGACCAAATTAGAAGGTTCTTTATCCAATTTATCAAGGGACAGGGCTTCAAGCTTTTCCCTGGTGGGCACACCGTTTTCATCCCATTCATGGTGACTGTAATACTCATCTACCATGACCTTGAATTTATCCCGGTCAATGGAACGGCCGCGGACAACAGGCAGCCCCAGAGGGGTGGGTTCGTCATGGTAACGGTCCACCAGCTTGTCGTCTTCCCGGGTCATACCCTCCCTGATATTGAACAGCCGCTCCAGGGTATAACCCCGCTCTCCTGCCCGGTAGATCTCTTCGGGTGTGAGTTCGAGCCCGGTATTAAGCCGGATCAGGTTGGCCCATTCCTCATAAGCCGGCATATTTGGTCCTAAGAAAACTGTATGGTATTTGCAGATCCCTAAGCAGTCCACGGTTGAGTAAAGGTGCTCCTGCCACATGACCTGCCAGGGTTTGCCTTCATAGTCCCGATAGTCCGATGTCAGGGGCCCGTCATAGGGGATGGGGTTGGAGTAGATCTGGCGCAGCACTTTTTCTGGCAGATGGTAAAGGTCAATTGCAGGCCTTCCGCGAAGATGGTCAGATCCCCTGGAGGAAACCGCGATGTTCAGGGCCAGGGCCGGGGTGGGCCGCTCGTCCGAGTGCAGGTTGCTCATGCCTTTGACATGAACCAGATATTTTTCAGAATCCTTCCCGATGCGAGCTGCAGCCTCAAGGGGGCTGTCTGCCAGGATGTCGCCGATGCCTTCGCGCTTGGCAATTTTATGGACCAGTTCAATGACGGTCTCGTCATTACCCCAGGACAAGTCCAGGCCGTCTGTATCTTTAAGTGTAAGAATTCCTTTTTCAAAAAGTTCCATGGCCCAGGAGATCATTGAGCCGGTCTCCAGGTTATCCATACCGTAATAGTTGACCAGGTGGTTGCAGACCAGTACCGTGTTCTTGCTGGTGCAGCCTACCTCGGCACCGAAAGCGCCTTGCGATGTATATTCAGGCCCCTCGTCATAGGTGCCTTTATAGGGACCCTCTTTGATGAAGTATTTACCCCTGCAGTGAACCTGGCAGGCAAAGCAGCCGGCTGTACCCACAAGATCCTCTTCAATGGATTCCGGCTCAATGTCATCGGCATTGACCAGCTGGTTGAGCTGAAAATTTCTTGTGCGGACCAGGCCGGTCGAATTGGTCACACCCCATATAAAAGGAGTGCCCAGTTTCTGCATGGTTTTGGATACCTTGGCAGAGATCACCTGGTCGATGATCTCCTTATCATACGAAAGCGCTTGTTTGGGATGGGCAATCTCAATATCCCGCATGCCTTTGGCAGCCACGGCTTTTAAATTCTTAGAACCCCAGATGGCACCGATACCGGTCCGGCCGGCAGCATTCTTGATGGAAGTTCTGATGCAGGCATACTTGACCAGGTTCTCCCCGGCCTGGCCGATGCAAAGGGACTGGACATCATCGTCATTTAGTTCCTGCCGGATCAGGTCCTGTACGTCCCGGGTGTCTGTGCCCCACAGATGGGTGGCATCCCGGATCTCGATCTCATCATCGTGAAGAAAAAGATAAACGGGTTTTTCTGCTTTTCCCCGGATCACCAGATGATCAAATCCGGCCAGTCGCATCTCAGGGCCGAAAAATCCGCCCACATTGGCAGAT
>JAKSAU010000500.1 GCA_022361535.1 Desulfobacterales bacterium | reverse complement strand
CAGGCATCAGAGGCCTTGTTGTCACCCAGATTAAACCGGGAACACTTGCTGCACGTTCTGGTGTGAGAATTGGCGATCTGCTTGTTGAAATTAATCATAAAAAGATTAAAAGCATAGGGGATTATACCAAAACCCTCAAAAAGATAGACAAAGGGGATACTGCCCATATGCTGTTCAGGCGGGGTAATTCCCAGGTATTTGTGGTACGGTTTGTCAAAGAATAGTGATTTGGTGAATTCTTAAGTTAATCCTAGCTGGATGCCGAGCAGTGTGCCCGGCATCCGGTTTTTAAACACAGGAGAGGTTATGCTCAAAGTATATGGTGCCGCATGGTGTCCCCATTGCACTCAGACAGTTGATTATTTAAAACAAAAGAATATCGCGTTCGAGTATATTGATATTGAATCACAGCCTGAATCTGTTGTCCAGGAAGTCATACGGGTGAACGGTGGAGATGACTGGGTCGTGCCAACTCTTGAATACAATGGCCTGTGGCGTGAAGGAAAGGAGTTCAATCCCTTTGAAATTGCATCAGACTTAAAACAACTTGGTTTGACGATGGACTGATCTGCGAAAACACTAAAATAATTCACAAGACTGTTACGAGGCAGTTTGGTTCTAATATTCAAAAAAATGCTTTTAGTCTCAACGATTTTATATCGCTGTGGGCTTTGAGCATTTTTTATTTTTAAGATCTATTATTTCAATTCTTGATTTTATGACGTTGATTTGTCCTATCAAGGATAGGTGCTTATTTTATAAGTTTCTTTTTTTTAAAGAATTTCTTGTTGGACTATGGTCTATGTCAAGCATACAGGATCTCAAGCAAACGAATGCGTTGCCAATCAACATGTAGATAAAACTCGCTTTAAATTGTATTTTTATATAATTTGTTTATTGCTCTTTGATTTTATTAGCGATAGATAGGAATACGATGAAAAAAACAATATACAGAATCGTAGCCAATAATATCTCACCGGATCAGTTGGGGCCGTTTACTCAAATTTTAGTAAGCGATCTTAATTTCTCTCAGAACAAAGCAGAACAATTTAATAAGAATCTGCCGCGTATCCTTTACGAGAATAGCGATCGAAGCAAAGTGAAAAAGGTTTTAAATAGCCTGAAACCCGTCAATGCAAAATTCAGTGTTCAAAAGCTTATCAGGGAGGAAAGCCTCTCAATTTATATTCAAAATACGCAACAACGGCTAATATCAAAAATTTTAAATATGGCATTAAGGGCTGGTACAGATACAGCTATTGTTCATCTGATTGTCGAACCTGAAACAGAATCTGAACTGCTTCCTTCATTGATAGCCAGGGGCGAAGAGATAGAGAATTTATTTCGTCTAAGTGATTTCGTTTATGTCCTTGATGATAATTCCTTGCTGTTTTTAGGTTTTGGGACGGATAAGGACGGGCTTAATTTTTTAATTCCCAAATTAGTCAAAGCGGTAAAAAACATTGTTGGCAAAGATTCCAATATCAAATTCGGTGAGGCTGTCTTTCCAAAAGACGGATACACACTACCTGATCTTTTGCGGACTATTAATAAAAATTTTGATACGGATCAAGAACAGGACCAGCCTATAGCTGAACCTGTAAAAGAGCAATTGAGTGATGGCAATGATATATTGAAAATCCAGCTTGATGATGAGCCAACAGCAGTATTTGATGCCGGTACTTACATTAAAGATGCGAGAGGCACCTTTTATCACAAATTATGCAGTCTGCCCCCTGAAACAGTATGGTGCGGTGTAAAGAGCATGGAGGTAAAAGACCAAAAGCGATTTGTGTTACGGCTTCCATATAACTCCGTCCTTATAAATTATTTGTTTGGAAAGATAAAAAAACAAGCTGATGTTAAGGACTTGGAAACTGCCCAAAAGCAAATCAACAGCTTGGTTGAAACAATGCAGATTGAAAAGAATTTGATAGAGAGAGAACGCAATAAAACCTCTGTTGTCGCCATGCTCAACAGAATAGAATCTTTACCAATTATTCCTTCAGTTGCAATGCAGGTTTATAACCTTTCAATCAACCCTGAGTCAGAAATTGAGGATATACGAAAAGTTCTGGCTACAGATCAGGCACTGGCACTCAAAATCTTAAAGCTTGTTAATTCTCCTTTTTACGGGCTTGCTCAGAAGGTGGAGTCCATAAAGGAAGGAGTCGTCATTCTGGGTATGGAGGAAGTTGCTCAATTGGCATTTGGTTTGAGTTTGACAAACTCTTTTTCCGGAAAAGGTATAAAGGGAATTGTCGACCCTGTATCCCTCAGGCGCCACGCTGTAGAAACAGCCATAACAGGTCTGTTTTTATGCAAGGATTTGGATGAAGAAAAATTCAAAGGTGCATTTACCGCTTGTGTACTCCATGATATTGGCAAATTGTTTTTTATCCAGAATTTTCCTGACTTGTATAAGCGTGTGGTAATGAAAGCTAAGGCTATGCAGATACCCTTGTATGCAGCAGAAGAGGAAGTGTTCGGACTCAACCATGGGGTTGTTGGGGGCATTATTGCAAAAAAATGGAATTTACCTAACTCATTGGTACAGGCCATATCGTTCCACCATTACCCGTCTGATGCAGGAGAATATCAGCAACTTGCATCCATCGTAGGGTTTGCTGACAGCCTGTGCCATATGGAGATCATAAACGAAGACGGCCAGGAAATTAACAGTCTGAACGGATCTTTAATGAATCAGAGTCTGATAGCTGTCCTTAAGACTGTTATGGAGACCATGTCGGATCAGGCCATCAAAGAGACAAAAGAGAAGGCAATCCAGTTTCTGGATGAAAACGGTACAATACTCAGTTCAATTGTGAGCGACTAGCACGAAAAAAATGAGAGTTTGATCAATATGGGCGAAGAAACTATCGATAGAGAGCTTTTCGGATTGATAAAGGATAATTACCTAAATATCCTTGCCAAGTATGAACACCGAATAGATGAACTATCAATTCTAAAAGAATTGATCGAGTCGATGAAATCCTTGACTCTGGCTGATCAGGATCTGGTCTGGAAGGCCCAGTTAGATACACTTATCCGTTATAAGAATCTTTCAGCTGCAATACTTTATCATTTTGAAGGCAGGCAGCAGCAAAAAGAAAAAGTCTATTACGGCAGTTTTGACAAAACAACTGACTATTCTTCCGTGTTTCAGGGGACCTCGCTGCTAAAAGATATTATAAATGAAAAGAAGGCTGTTCTGGAATCTGATTTGAGTACTCACCAAGAGTTAAATATGATTGAGGGTTCCATGTATGCGCTTCCAATGGTCTCGGGAGATGATTGCATTGGTGTGCTGATTCTGCTCAGAAACAATACAGACGGGTTTTCAAAAGAAGATACCAACTTTTTTTCAATCGTCAGAGACCATTTGATGAATACCATTGCTTTTCAGAGATTTTATTTTGAAAAAATCGCTGAGGAAAGACATATCAGCCAGTTATCCCGATTTTTTTCAAAAGAGGTCGTTAAAAAGATTTTGGACAGTTCCAGCCCTAAACTGGGGGGCGAGCGAAAAAAAGCCTGTGTGTTTTTTGTCGATCTAAAAGGGTTTACTTCACTGTCTGAAAAACTAAAGCCGGAGCAGGTAGTGGATGTTCTCAACGAGTTTTTCCGCTATATGATCCCCATAGTTTTTAAAAACAAGGGAACATTGGACAAACTTATGGGTGATTGCATTATGGCCGTTTTCGGTGCGCCTATAGATGATGAAAAAGCCTGTTCTAATGCTGTAAAAACTGCGCTTGAAATGTTTACCGAATTTCAGCGTTACAAAGCCAAGCAAGGTGGCGAGTATAAGCATTTACAGATGACCGTTGGGATAAACTATGGTGAATTAATCTCAGGGTTTTTAGGTGAGCAGAATCACCTGGATTTTACTGTTATCGGAGATACTGTTAATTCTGCCCAAAGGCTTCAGTCTATGGCTGGCGGAAATGAAATATTTATCTCCGAGAGTGTGTTCAACCATGTCAAAGACGATCTGAAAACAATGGAAAATGTCAAGGACGTTAATCGTCTTGGTACCATGAGTTTAAAAGGAAAAAGCTATCAGATGAATGTATTTAGCATCATTCCAAATATATGCTGATAGCAACAGCGTCCGACCAATAGAGATTTTGAATTTAGAATAGGAAAACTAACTAAAGTTAGTATACAAGAGGGAATATACCATGCATTACCAGGGAGACGAATACAGTAACGGGAACGCAGCCAGAGAGGCGGCACAAAATCTATTGGCTTCAGGTGTTAATGTCCCTCCTATGCCGTCAGTTGGTACAAAAATATTTAAGATGGTTCAAAAGCCAATCGATAGAATTGACACACGCGATTTGTGCAAGTTGATTGAACCTGATCCCGGGTTATATTCAAAACTTTTGCAAGTTGCCAACTCACCTTTTTACAGGGGAGTTGATGAAATCATCGGCCTTCGGTCAGCTGTCACAAGGATTGGATTGGAAGAGACGGTAAACGCTGTTAATCTTTATTTTGTCCAGCAGTTTCTCCCCAAAATAGATGACCTTCACGGATTATCTGCTAATGACTATTGGGCTTTCACCTGGGCCTGTGCAACTGCTGCAAAACGTTTAGGCCACCCCAATATATCCCAGTCTGCTAATCCTGGAGAACTTTATATTGCCGGCCTTTTGCAAGGTATAGGCAGATTAATCCTTGCGGTTTATCATACTGATGAATTTGCAAATTGTCTTGATTTGGCAAAAGAATTTAAATTGCCTTTGCAAAATGTATTACTCGAAAGATTTGGCACTACAGATTCTTTGATTGCATCTGAACTCATTTCAACCTGGAATATCCCAAAAAGGATTTGCGCAGCAGTGGAATTCTGCCATGAACCTCAAAGAGCACCGGAAGAATATCAAGAATTTGCAGGGTTAACCCAGTTGGCCTACAGGCTGGCGTCACTATCAAAATTCGGACAAAATGGTGATGGCGTAGTGTTGGATTTAAATACGGCCTGGATTTTGAATCAACCAACAGGAAACTTGTCAAATCCAAAGTTTCAAAAGGATCTGACTGAAGATGTGTTGGAGCTTATTGAGAAAAAAGCAGAAATGATTTCGTCCAGAACTGAAGTTAATGACGATGATGATGCAGAAAAGAAGGCTGCTGATGAACCAACACCGGTTCAATCTCCCCGCCCACGCCCACGTATGAGAGAACAGAAACCAAAAGGCTTATGGGCAAAGATTAAATCTTTTTTCACCTAATTTACACTGACTTTGCCGGCCAACGGGACTAAGTTGAAAAGAGTTGGATTTCAGGTGTTTTTTTTGAACTTTTTCTTGTCATTCTTATGGTAAAGATCAAAAAAGATCACGCTGTTGTCAGGAATGGTTTCACAATTATCACAATCCTGCTGCATTCTGCGGTTTTCTTTGCGGCATAGTCTGCACCAGTTGTAAATAACCCTGTAATCTCGTCTACCCACATATTTTTTCAAGCGGCCTTGATAAATCCCGTGCATCTTTCCATCTGCATCCTGGGGTTTTACCAACAGCCGTTCAATGACTTTACGGATTCTTTTAAATCCAGGAGGATCAGACCGTTTTATTCTTTCAAGTTTATGTGAAAATGTATCTGTGGGAAGGTATACATTTACAGCTTCCATTATTGACTCCTTTACCAATTCAACTTAACTTTTACCGATCACCTTCAAGTCAGAAGTTTTATCAGGATCTTTATCATTTCCCCAACTCTTTTTTTATAGCAAGGCCAATTTTTTCAAGGGTATAAGGTTTTTTTATATATTCGCCTGCTCCCAACTGCTGGGCTTGTCTTACTCGGTCATCATCGGAAAAGCCGCTGACAATAATCGCTTTTTGTTGTTTATTCAATTCTATCGCTTTTTTGTAGGTATCAAGCCCGTCCATTCCATCGTCCATAATCATATCCATGACAAGGATGTCAACTTTGTTTTCTGCCAAAAACTCTATTGCTTTTTCACCGCTTGACGCCTTTTTTACATTATAATTGAGTCTTTCCAGCAAGGTTGCGGCAATATCACGTTGTTCTTTAACATCGTCAATTACCAGAATGACTTCGCCATTGCCACTGTAATCCTTGATGGTGGTAATGGCATCCGGATTTTTAGTTTCCTGCTTAGTTACAGGCAAATAAAGTTTAATCGTAGTGCCCTGGCCAGGTTTGCTTTTTACATCTATAAACCCGTTGTGATCCTGAACGGTACCCCATACAACTGACATGCCCAAACCGGTTCCGCTTCTGCCCATTACCTTGCTTGTGTAAAAAGGTTCAAAAATACGTTTCAAATCATCAGGTGCTATACCAACTCCGGTATCCTGGACAGTGAGAAGAACAAACTCACCTGAATAGAGGGTGTCATTCTTTTTGATAGGTGGATTAAAGCTTATATTTTCTGTGCTGATGGTAATACGCCCACCATTTTTTGTGGCCTCGGCAGCGTTGTACACCAGGTTCATGACAGTTTTGTTCAGATGGATCCTGGCACCGTTCAAATTGCAAAGATCAGCGGCCAGGTTGGTTTTAATTGTAACACTGTCATATTGCCGAACCAGGCTTAAATGTGAGGATGAGCCCAGATAATCTTCGATAATGTGATTCAGGTTAATAGGTTCGAAATTAGGAACACCGCGGCGGGCAAGTGTGAGCAAATCGTCAACAATTGAAGCAGCTTCTTTTCCTGAATCCCTTATCATTGTAATAGCAGGCCTTAAAGGGCTTTCTTTTGGCAGATCAAGTAGTATAAGATCCGGGTAGGTGACAATCCCGGACAGGACATTGTTCAAATCATGTGCTACTCCGCCAGCCATAAGCCCAAGCGCTTCCATCTTCTGGGCCTGTTGAAGCTGCTTTAGGGTATCTATTCTGTCATCTTCAAGTTTTTTACGCTTAGATATATCATGGATGACAGATATGGTGTGCTGCTGCCCTTCTAATTCTATATTAACAATAGATACCTCTACAAAGTAAGGCTGGTCTTTTCGGTCATTTATATACAGTTCGGTTATTTGAGGAGAGTGGGTTTTTGAACCTTTCCGAAGTACATCGTTCAGATTAGGATTCTGGATAGATGAACTTTTGCTGAAAGGCTTGAGATCATAGATGTTTTTGCCTAATGCTTCATTTGCAGTGTAGCCAAAAATCTGTTCGGCTGCAGCGTTCCAGAAAGCGATTATATCGTTTTCATTGATCATCAGAATCGCTTCATTTGCCGTTTCGGTAATTGTTCGGTGTATCTGCTCTTCTTTTTTCAGTTGAGTCTTATAGGCAATGACGGCGTCTTTCATTGCATGAAAGGTTTTGGCCGTTCTTTGAAGTTCAACAAAAGATGTTTTTATTTTGTTCCTGGGGCTGTAATCGTGATTTGTAATAAAAGAGGCTTCCCGGTCTAATTCTGCTATAGGCCTGCTTATTTCGCGAGCCATATAAAGACCCACTATGGTGGCGATACAGGATAGGAAAAACACAAGCAGCAGGTTTATTCTGTGATTGAAAATTAATTTTCCGAAATAGTCTTTTTCCGGGATATACACCCCGATCATCCACGATATTTTAGATTCTTTTACCGGGGTGAACATGGTGTAGTATTTTTCAGAATTATGGGTGAAGTTTGCGTATACAGAGTTTTTTTCAGGAATTATTGAACTGCCTGTTTCCTTGGCCTTTTCAACAGCATCTAAAGCCAATTTACATAGAGGATTAGAAAGTTCGCCAAGTTTCGGGAGTCTCATATCATCACTTGTATTACCCGCCTGGTACTTTAATTGCTCCATATCCGGGTAAGCAATCACGTTGTTCTCATCATCAACCATGAATGCTACCCCTGTTTTTCCTACCCTCAGATTTCCAATGAAATTGGATAATACATCCAGCTCAATATCAACGCCAACAACACCAACAAGATTGTCATTATCATAAATGGGTCCTGCAGTTGTGATGCCGGGTTCCTTGGATGTAAAAAAGATGTACGGTGCAGTCCAGATAACCTGCTTTTCTTTAATTGCTTTTTTAAACCAGGGTCTGTTCCTTGGATCATACAATTCGTTTTTGACAAGCGTTTTGCCCAAAACATTCATTTCTCTGTCCCGCCAGATGAGTGTTGATCTGGCACCTTGGGGCGTCATCTCTATAAACTTGGTTCTGTATCCGTCTGGTACGAATTTAGAACTACGGCTGACATAGTAAAAATCACCCTTTGGACTGGCAAAGTAAATACCTGCGAATTGGGGGTAGATTTCTAATTGGTCAAAAAAGTATTTTTCAAGTTTTTCAATGTTATCGCTGTCTGTATAAACAACTTTTGACGAAATTAACCGCTTTGTAAGTCTTGCAGCACCGCGGGCCGTAGAAAAAAAGTTCTGGGTCTGCTTAACCGTCAGATCCGAAATGTTCTCCATGATATCCATGGTATGGACCAGCATAACTTTTTTGTTGGAAATGTAAGAAAAAGGGGTGCTGATTAACAGTGTCCCCCATATGAGAACAATGAATCCGGTAATTATAACTCCGCGGATTGATACTTTCAAACCCTCTCCTTCGACTATTGCTTTGACATATACAGGTTTTCTATCTGGTAATTCTGTATATAAAATTAACTATTGTTAATAAAACTACCAGGCCGGTTATAGACCTGTATCAAGGTGAGAAGTCAAGCCTTTTCTGCCATCATTTTTCCTCTGGTTTTAAGATATAGGCGATACAAAGGTCGGGTATTAATTAAAATTTTTTAGGAAAACGTGGGGCTACCCATATCCAGCTTAACACTACCAGAACCCCAAAGCCTGTGTAACAGAGGATAAATACCCATTCAGGAGCCTGGTAATATATTAGTTTTTTCAACCAGAAAGAAATGAATGAACCAGCGTATACCGTTTCCCCGGCTTTGGATCGAAGGGCCATTTCAAACGTTGTTAATGGACATATAACGCCAACCCATGATTGAATAGTAACAATTATGATACCCAAAAGGTGAGCCAGTCGAAACCAGAAATTATAAACCCATGACCAGGATTTTAACTTGCCTGCTAAAATTAAGCCCAATCCAACGACGAGGAACAATACAAAAAGAACATGAACCAAAAGAATGATATCTGCTGCAAGTAAATAAAATAATTTTGGTTCCATCATGCTGTGCAACCTTTTACGCGAAACTGTTGTTTTGTCAAACAAGCTATATAGAAAGCTAAGCACCCTTTACAGAGTATTGCAACCGCAAAAAAGTTTAATTGAATTACGTTTGATAAAAGTTGAACTCAATTGGATATGGTAGAATCTATTGGATCAGGCTTGTATCTTGATCTGGTATTTTAACTTAGAAGATATAAGTTGATTTGTCAGGTAAACCAGATAGAATATTCAGAACTCATTAATTTCAATGGAAACTGGTCTGTTTATGAAAAATAGTATTTTTACAGCCGTGCTTGAACATGGTGAGGACGTTGGCCTTAATGGAACAAATTATTCCCTTTTTCATGACTATATCGAAAAAAAAATGAAAATAGATTTAACCCATCCGGATAATACGCATATGGTTAATCCTTTAAACCGCTTATTTGAAGAATGCTTTAAATTTTATGACGCTGGAAAAAATGGGCAAAACTATATTCTTAAAACAGAGTATTATATTAGGCTCACCCAACAAAGGGAACTCAAGGAGAGCAGGGATGCAGCAAAATCTGCCAATAGGAATGCATGGTTGGCAATTAGTATATCTATTGCTGCAATTATCATCAGTGCCGTTTTGACGTGGACACAACTAAACACACCACTGAGCATAAAAAAATCTGATTTAGCAGCTCTTGTCAGTTCCAGCACCCCGTCTGGGGTTGAAAGGGAGGTGAAGCTGAACTCGCTACAAATGAAGCAAATCCTTTTATCCATAGAGCAGATGAGTACTAAAAATAAAAAAGTCAGTACAATTCCAAGCAACGAAGTCGAGCACCATGAGCTTATAAACAAATATTTTGAAAATATGGAGAACTAGAGCCATCGCCTCATATTAAATGATTTGTTGGTTGTTGAGCTTGATTTACAATTAAATACATAGCATAATACTTTTTATTGAAGCATTGCACTCTCATTCTTTGATTCGTTAAAGCCCCTTATTCTAAAGCTAAAAGGCTCTATTATCCAAATTCTTGCATGATCTTAGCTTGACAGCATTACAAAGATGTATATTATTAAGTGCTAACTAATTTATTGTGTGGTTTAAACCCATTGAAAAGGAAGATGAATACATATGACAGAAGAACAAACAAAGGAAAGACATCTAAGCAGAGATGAATTATTCGATATTTTGAATGAGATTGATGCAGAACGTCAATCTCAACATACCGAAATTAATACTCATTTAAATGATAAAAATACAGGTCAAGTTCGTCCAGTTCAAAGAGATCTCCCTTATAAGAATTAGTTTAATTTGTTCATAGATCTAACCATAGATCGATTCTAAATTTTTCTGGTACTTACTTTTGTATGAAACACCAAATCAGCATGGGAAAGGGTATGTGGGATATATGTTCAAATAGCCCACTCAAATAGCAGGGTCATTAAGGCTCTGCTATTTTGATCACAGCTTGCTAACAAGCTAAAATAGTTCAGACCCCATAGTCTGAATAGCCTCGGTGCCTGAATATGCCCTGATCCTTTAAAAAATAATTTAAAAAATCGAAAAGGTTCCCATAACCCGGGGTTTTTAAATATTACTCATCAATCAGTCTCATCTGCTCAAGATCCAGGCTACGAAACTTTTTAGGACGGTAATATACTGAGTTTCGGCTTAAAAGTTGAGCTTTTTGGTGGGATTTTATGGCCTTTTCACGGAGAAACGCCATCTGCGAACATAAAGATGAACTTTTTAAGGGATTCCCTGATGTTTTTATCTAGATTTGTGTGTTATTAACTTTTCGTGTCTTGTTGATT
>JAKSAU010001161.1 GCA_022361535.1 Desulfobacterales bacterium | reverse complement strand
CGACTTCAACCATAGTCATCAATTCATCTTCCGTAACTGCTTCCTGAGAATTATCAATAGTACCATGAAGTTTGGGTATGAAATTGAGAATAAAGATCAGGGGCCAGAATATCTTAGACAACCAGTAAAGTGGATATATGACTCCTCTTGAGACCAATACGTTATTGTGGTTAGCAAAAGATTTAGGGAAAATTTCACCAAAAATTAAAATCAATAAAGTCATGGCCCCTGTTGCAATACCAACTGCATTAGATTGAAAATGGGCTATGGCAAGAGATGTTGCTAAAGCAGAGGCGCCAATATTAACAAGGTTGTTACCAATTAGAATAGTTGTCAACAAGGTGTGGGAATCTTCTTTCATCTCCATAATCAATTGGCCGGTTCTTGAGCCGTCTTTTGAAATATGAAGGGCTTTGACCTTTGAAATTGAAAAAAGTGCAGTTTCAGAAGATGAAAAAAAACCTGATAAAAAAAGACAGAGGATTAGCAGGGTTAGTTCAAAACTCATGGACGGTTTTCTTCCTCAATATTTTGATAATTTAGTCTATTCACTCTAATCGGTTTTATCCTGATTTGTCAAACAGCTATTTGCAGTAGCTGCTTAATAAATTCATTTATAGATTATGTTCTACGTATTAAATTCAAAACAATTTGGGCAGTTCGTTTTGGAGCCCCAGAAGAGCCTAACTTTTTTCTGACCTGATTTAACCTTATTCGATGTTGTTTAAGGTTTGGCAGCATTGAAAAAACAGTCTGACTGATTTTTAAGGGATTGGCTTCAGTCTGAAGAAGTTCGGGCATGACTTCTTGACCGGCAATAAGATTAGCAAGTCCTGCGAATTTAACCTTGACCAGTAAAGTGGCAAGCTTGAAAGCAATAGGAGACATTTTATAAATTAATATAGTAGGTACGCCACACAATGCTGCTTCAAGGGTCACAGTACCTGAGGCAGCTATCAGCAGATCTGCCTTTTTAAAGATCGATAAAGGTCGATCTTGGACGATTTTACAAAATTTGTTGCAAGGATGACTGCTAACTATTTGCTCAATCCGATTCTTATATAAATCCGAACCTGACGAAACAAGAAAAGATGCTTTTAAATGACGGTCTTTGATAGCCAATGCAGAATCAAGCATCACAGGTAATAGTTTTTCTATTTCAGCAGACCTGGAGCCAGGCAGCAAACCAATCACAGGTGCCTTTTTTATTGAGTCATGGTCATTGAATAATTTTTTATCAGAAATAGCTGCAGGATATTCATCCAGCAAAGGATTACCGACGTAAGTTGCAGTGATTTTACGCCTTTTATAAATGGAAAGTTCAAAGGGAAGGATTAAAGCAACATGGTCTATGTATTTTTTTATGGTGTTGAGCCTTGCTGAATTCCAGGCCCAGACCTTTGGAGCAATATAGTAACATATAGGAATATCAAAGTTTTCTTTGATATAACGAGCAACCTTTAAGTTGAAACCAGGGTAATCTATGAGTACTATTACATCCGGCTTATCAGTTTTTACCTGGTGCTGTACCGTTCTAAATGCTTTTTTAATAGTTCCAAATTGTCTAATTACCTGAACCAACCCCATGGCAGATAATTTTTCTATAGGAAAAAAGAGTTGAGCACCCTCCCCTGCCATAGCCGGGCCGCCAATACCTGAGATACGTATACCAGGATTTGATCGGATCAACTCCCGGATCAGAGGTGCTGCATGGAAATCCCCTGACGGCTCGCCAGTAAGTATCATTATATGTTGAGTCTTTTCTGTCATGGAATATCATCGTCATTGAGAGCAATGATGGATATCTTATATTGATCTGCCAGAGCAATCATCTCATTCCTGTCAAATGAAATAGATTTCTCAGCTTCTAAAGCAAGTACAGTTGCACCGGAGCGGTGCATGGTCTCAATGGTCTCACATCCTGTGGATGGCAAATCAAACCTTAAGTCTTGCTGGGGTTTTGAGAGTTTAACAACCACAGCACCATTTCCTGATGAAAGAGATCCGCCACGTTTTATGGTTGCATCTGTTCCGTCAATGGCTTCAACAGCCAGTACCGTTCCATTAGAGATCACAAGACATTGGCCAATGTCAAGATCTCCGACTGCTTTGGCCAGATTCCAACCCTGGTGAATATCCTTTGTCTCTGCCTTGTCAGGTTTTCTTCTGGTCCAACAGCCTTTGGGACTGATAAGTTCGGGAAGCAAAAAGGTGGAAGGCATAAGCTCAATACCTTCTTTTGCCATAAGGTCTGCAAATGAGGTTAAGATATTGTCATCATGAGTGCGGGCAGTTTTAGCAATAAATGCCAGGGCCTTAAAGTCGGGTCTTATATCTTTGAATATATTTGCCTTTTGGATACTTCCCATCATTACTGCGTTAGAGACCCCGTGGCGTTTAAAATATTTTA
The DNA here is from genome assembly GCA_022361535.1 of Desulfobacterales bacterium. The sequence goes on along the minus strand of JAKSAU010001161.1, from coordinate 11,597 downwards.
TCAGTTTGTTGATCTGGCCTAAGTAAAGCCAGTTAAATTCATCGACTAAATCTACAAGGTCAGGGTTGGTTTCTGAATGAAAGCCTGCGGCAATGACTGTATATCCGTTGGCCCGAGCTTTTTGGGCGAACAGAGTTGGGAACTGTCCGCCACCTGCTATCAGACCGATGTTTTTTCCGGTTTGGAACCCTTTTTCATTCATGGGTTACCGGGTCACCCCCCTGTTGGATTCTTTAATAAATTTCATGAATGTGAGGACTTCGGGTACCTGTTCAACCTCTGCTTTAGCCCTTTCTTGGGCCTGGGTGACAGTTAGCCCGATTCTAAAGAAAATCCGGTACACTTTTTTAAGTTGGCTGATAGTAGATTTTTGGAAATTATGACGCTTTAACCCGACATTGTTCAAGCCATGCAGAGTTGCCCGGTCTCCGGCAGCAATAACGTAAGGCGGGATATCCTTAACAACAGCAGATTTACCACCAATGTAAGCATAATCACCTACTTTAACAAACTGATGGATGGCAACGAGGCCGCCAATTGTTGCGTAATCGCCAATTTCAATGTGTCCGGCAAGTGTAGAGTTGTTGGCTAAAATGACACCTTTTCCAGTTTTACAATCATGGGCAATATGGGTGTATGCCATCAGGTAATTTTGCTCTCCTACCTCGGTAACCCCCCCGCCGAATCCTGTTCCCCGGTTAATTGTTACAAACTCGCGAATAATGGAGCCTCTCCCAATTTTGAGATATGTTTTTTCTCCGTGAAATTTAAGATCCTGGGGAGCACCACCAATAGATGCATATTGGAATATTTGACAATCAGGACCAATGGTTACGTGATTTTCGATAGTGGTGTAAGGCCCAATGGTAGTACCTGAGCCAATACATACATCGCCTTTCACAATTGCATAAGGGCCTATGGTTACATTTTCATCAATTTGAGCTGATGAATCAATAATCGCGGTTGGATGGATCATACTTACTCCGTAGTTTTGCCTTCCAGCAGTTTTAATCTTTTTTCCAAGGAAAGCAGTTTGGTTCTCATTCCTGGCAGGCGGGAAATAATATTAGCTACTTTTAGCCAGGTTTTGTGAGGCATGTGGGGAATGCCTGAAACGATTTCATTTGCAGGAACATCTTTTGATACACCGGCATAAGGACCTACAATAGCTCCGTCACCTATTTTAAGGTGGCCGGAGATACCGGCCTTGCCTGCTAAGATAACATTTTTGCCTATTTGTGTACTACCGGCAATGCCTACCTGTCCTACAACAAGTGTGTTGTCGCCTATTTTTACATTGTGGGCAATGTGGACAAGGTTATCGGTTTTGACACCATTCCCAATGCGTGTGATGCCTAAGGTCCCTCTGTCAATTGTGGTGCAGGCACCTATTTCAACATCATTGCCAATCTCCACATAACCTGTATGCACGATCTTGGCGTGATTTCCGTTGTCCTGGGTAAATCCGTAACCGTCAGACCCAATTACAGCTCCAGAATGAATAATAACATTTTTTCCGAGCCGGCTTTTTTCCATAAGTGTAGCATTGGGTTTGATTTCACTATGGTCACCTATTTGGCAATCAGCACCAATATAAGCATTGGCCATGATATGAACGTGGTCGCCTATTACCGTATTCTTTTCAATGGTGGCATTCGCGTCTATACGTGTTCCTTCTCCAATGAGACAGTTAGGTCCGATAACTGCCGATGGATGTATAAACTCGCAAAGCTGCTCTTTGGGAAACAGATACTCCACCACTTTGAAAAAGGATAATTTTGGATTATCACTTTTCAATAAAGGGGTATTGCATTGGTCGCTTGGAATATAATCTGATGGAACAATTACAAGCCCTGCGCTACATTGGGACAATCTGGATAAATAGCTATGGTCAACAGCAAATGTCAGATCTTTTGGACCGGCATCATCAAATGATGAGGCCCCTGAGATTTCAACGCCCTGGTCGCCATAGACCTGGGCGTTGATCATTTCAGCTATTTGTTGGGCAGTCACCATTTATTTTTTCTGTGCAAATTGGGCGTTGTATTTTTTAATGATCTGTTCAGTAATGTCTACCTGAGCAGGCATGTAAATAACACCAGCAGTTTTTCTTTCAACAATCAAAAGGAAGCCCTGCTCTTTTCCAAGTGTATTAGAAATTTCAAAAACATCTTTTTGGATTTGGTTGATCCGTTGATTCTGAAGAATCTGGAATTCTTCTGTGTAATCAGCATTCAGTTTTTTAAGATCAGTGATTTTATCTCTTATCTCTCTTTGCCTGTCGCGTTTTTTTTCAGGGCTGAGAACCAAAGACTCTCTTTCAAAAGCCAAGGACATATCTTCAACGCTTTTCTTTTCAGCATCGAGCTTTTGTTGAAGCTCAGTCCATTTCGCCTTTAGCTGTTTTTGCGTCATTTTTCCGGCGCTAGATTCTTTTAAGACTTTTTCAAAATTCACCACGCCGATTTTTGCAACGTCTGCAGCAAATGCAGAACAGGTTATAATTGATGTAATAATCAGGATTGTCAGTGAGATGACCCCGTGTTTCATTCATGCCTCCGATATTAAATAATAAAATTTAGAAAAAAGCACCGATGGAGAAATCAAACTGTCCGTCACCAGTGTCTTTTACATCTTGTCCTTCTATAACAATGCCATATGCCAGCCTGACGGGACCCATGGGAGAGTTCCATCGCAGTTCAAACCCGGAGCTTGAAAACTGCTCGCCGAAATCAATATCTTCACCATCGGTGTATACATCGCCTCGATCATAGAAAAGGACACCATATACACCTGCGTCTTCTTGTATTGGAAAAATCATTTCAATATTGAACTGAACGAATTTTTCACCACCAACTTCTATAGTATCCCCTTCTTCAGAACCGTTAATATCAGTATTATCAAACCCTCTAATGGATTTAATGCCACCAAGATAAAATCTTTCCCAATCAATGTCCGGATCTCCATTTGTCCTATCATCGAGATACCCGCCTTTGGCGTAAATACCACCTGTAAATTCCCAGAATAATGGAAAGAAAAAAGCTGATTCTGCAAGATATTTGGTGAAATCAATCTCACCACCTAAAAATTCGCCGGCATATTCTATTGATGCTCTGTGATACATCCCTTCTGTAGGCAGAAAGCGGTGGTTTCTTGAATCATAAGTAATGTAAGGTTCTATACTTGAAGTTAAATGTGATCCTTCTCGTACAGATGTCTCTGTTGTATCAACATCGTTAATATCAAAGCTTTCAATATTATAGTTAACTCCAATGGCGGTATAATCCCAGAATTGCCTGTACGCACCCCTAAGTGTCAGACCAATAGCATCTTTATCATAATGATCATACTCATTTTCGAATTTGTAGATGTCAAATCCTGCAGAAATTGGCTTATCAAACAACCAAGGTTCTGTAAATCCAATATTAAATAGAGCGTTTTCTCCGGAGAGTCTTGTGGTGAACTTTAGATTTTGTCCACGGCCGAAGAGGTTTCTTTCTTCGACTGAAAACTGGCCAAATGGTCCATCATCACTTGAAAATCCACCGCCAAAAGCAAAGTTCCCAGTGGCTTTTTCAGTTACTTTTACCTCGACGTTCCGTTGGTTTGGATTCTCTGTTTTGACAGGTTTAATATCTACATTTGAAAAATAATCTCTTACCGAAAGATTTCTATGCGACCGTTGAATACCTTTCATGCTGTAACGGCCCTGTTCCTTAATGGCCATCTCTCGACGAATTACTTTGTCACGAGTTTTTTGATTCCCGCTGATAATGATCCGGTTAAAGTGAACCAATTCTCCTTTGTCAATGTGAAAGGTGATATCAACGATTTTGTTTTCGTCATCTTTTTTGGCTCTAGGGACAATTTTAACATTGGCATATCCGTCATTGGAGTACATATCGTTCAAGGTTATCATATCCTTGCGAATGAGCTCCCGATTGTACAACTCGGATTCATGTGAAATTAGTAACGCCAGTAGTTCTTCCTCAGAAGTGAGAATATCCCCTTTTACACTAACAGTACCGTTTTTATACTGATCTCCTTCGTCGATTTTGAAACTGATGGTAATACTTTCTTGGCCCAGATTAATCTGGGCATCAGAAACTTTAACATTTATGAAACCATTGTTTTTATATAAAGACTCGATACGAATTGTATCATTATCTAATTCAGTTTCATCCAAATTTCCAGATGACGTAATGAAAGACCAGAAGCCTTTTTCTTGAGTTTTCATTACATCCTTGAGGTCATCATCGTCAAAGTGTTCATTCCCCTCGAATACAATAGATTCAATTCTAATTTTCTCTCCCTCATCTATTGTAAAAATGATATCAGCTTGGTGGTTTTTTAAAGGTTTGATTTCATAAGTGATTTGACAGTTGTGATAGTTTTTCTCAAAGTAGAGCCGTTTAAGCTTTTCAACATCATTATTAATTTTATAAACGTTTAGAATTGAACCGGTGCTGGTTGAGACTACATCAAACAGTTCTTCATTTTCGTAAATACTATTATCTTCGAAACGGATATTCCGGACGCTTGGTTTTTCTTTAACCTCGAAAATGACCTCCACCCCTTTATCCAAACTCTGCCTTTTTATGACAACATCATCGAAGTAACCCATTTTATAGATTTGATTCAGGTCTTTACTCAAAGCGGCGCTGTTGAGAATTTCTCCGGTTCTCGATGAAATAACACGCGAAATGGCATCAGACTCAACACGTTTGTTACCTGCAATGGTAATTGTAGAAATAATTTTTTTCTGAAATAATTCTCCTGTTATATCTCTGCCCAATGTAGAAACGGCAGAAAAGAGCTCACCCATATTGGGTGACTGGGTGAAGAATGTTCTGGGAAGTTGTTTTTCGTACACATTATGCATTTGAGCGTCAACACTGAGACCTTGCCCGGCTATAAAAATGTTTCCGGTTATGATCCAATCAACACCGAGTCGTATTCCCTCTTTACGGAATTGGTCATATTCCCATTCGGTTGTATCTACAGCAGTCTCGGAAAAGATGATTTTAGCCCCATCTTTTTCAAGTTTTTCTTTAAGCATTTTGGGAATAGCAGTTTTAATTTTTTCATTTGGTGTTTCTGCTTGGACATTGAATGGAAAAACAGCAACGCTGACCTGTTGCTCAGCCAAAACGGTTTGGGTGCAACAAAAACACAATATAACTGCCAAGACTAAACCGATGTTAATGTTCTTCATAATGAATCCTAAAAAATTATTCCCCGTAGTTATGCAGATTTTATTTTTCCCTCTTCGAGGGTAACTCGTCTATCCATCATCGCAGCTAAGTCTGAATTATGGGTGACGACCATAATGGTCATTCCCATTTCCCGGTTCAAACTTTTAAGCAATCTGTGAACTCCTTCACTATTTTTTTTGTCCAGGTTGCCGGTGGGTTCATCTGCCAACAGCAGATCCGGTTTCATTACCAGTGCCCTTGCTATTGCAACCCGCTGTTGTTCACCACCTGAAAGGTCTTCAACTCGATACTCAAGACGCTCTTCAAGTTCTACCCTTTCAAGCATATTTGAAGCATGTTTTTCAATAGTTTTTTTGGATTTCCCGGAAATCAATCCTGGCATCATCACATTTTCTATAGCAGTAAATCCCTGAAGCAGATAATGAAACTGGAAAACGAATCCAATTTTTTTGTTTCTGAATTTTGCAAGGTGGTCATCCGGAAATGACAATAGATCTTTACCCTGGTATAAAAGCCTTCCATTATCTGGTCTGTCAAGGGTTCCGATGATATTGAGTAGCGTGGATTTTCCAATGCCTGAAGCCCCGACAACAGCGATGGTTTCTCCTTTTTGCATTCTAAAATTTGCATCTTGCAAGATATCAAGAGAAACTGATTTTGTTTTAAAAGACCTGCTAATCCCCTCAAGACTTATGAAAGATGTGTTATCCATATCGAATGGCCTCCACAGGATTCATCTTCGATGCCTTGTATGATGGATATAAGGTTGATAAAAAGCAAATAACAACAGCAGAAAATGCAATGATTGTTACGTCCGTGTAGTCGAGTTGGACAGGAAGTGTCGAAAAGGGATAAGCTTCAGGCAGCTTTATAAACTCGTACTTTTTTAGTATATAACAGACAAATACCCCGGCAATTGTACCAATTGTTGTTCCTAGTACCCCGATAATCATTCCTTTGATGATAAAGATACGGCGTATCGTACTATCAGTTGCCCCCATTGCTTTTAATACCGCAATATCTTTGGTTTTTTCCATTACCATCATGATAAGAGCAGAAGCAATATTAAATGCTGCCACCAATATGATCAGGGTCAGTATGACGAACATTGCAGTTTTCTCAAGTTTTAATGCAGAAAAAAGACTGTGATTGATGTCCATCCAATCCCTGATATAAAAAGGATATTTTATGGAATTAAGATGGTTGCTCGTCAAGTTTTTAACGTCGAACACATCATCAACCCATATTCCAATTGCAGAGATTTTATCTTTAGCTGCGATTAAAGATTGAACGTGATCAAGTCGTGCATATGCAAGCATGCCATCATACTCAGACATACCAGATTCGAAAGTACCGGCAACCCTAAACTGCTTCATTGATGGTATTTGTCCCATGGGAGAAATAATCCCGGAAGCGGACATGAGTACTACTCGATCCCCTATGATTACACCGATGGAATTGGCAAGCTCCTTTCCAAGGATAATCCCAGGAAGAGACTTTTTGGTTTTAGATCCTCTTAATGCTTTTTCGAGATCCTGTTTTGTATATCCTTTTATCAAGGAAGCACCGTTTTCCGGAGTAACTCCCCTGATCATGATACCAGAAAAAGACCGTTTGGTTCTAATCATTGCCTGTCCGAAAAGAATCGGCGATACGGTCTTGACACCAGGGGTATCATTAATTTTTTCTGAAAATGATTTATCTTGTTTGAAACTTCCACCATAGTTCATTACCAGGATATGGGGTTCAAGGCCAAGGATACGGTTTCGAAATTCTGTTTCAGCTCCGCTCATTACGGCAATGACTATGACCAAAGCCATGACGCCCAAAATCACTCCGGCTACGGAAAGAAAGGTTATCAAAGAAATAAATCCTTCTTTCCGTTTGGCTTTAAGGTATTTTTTGGCTATGAAAAATTCTGCCGACATTAGGCCTTAGGCATTCTTCATGTGGGGAAAAAGGATCACTTCACGAATGGAAGGAGAGTTTGTCAGCAGCATGACAAGCCGGTCTATGCCGATACCCTGGCCTGCTGTGGGCGGCATGCCATATTCCAAAGTTTCCACATAATCTGAATCCATGATATGGGCTTCGTCGTTGCCCTCATCTCGTTGCCTAACCTGCATAAGAAAACGGTTATGCTGATCTTCAGGATCATTGATTTCGGAAAAACCATTTGCGATTTCTCTTCCCGCAATAAAAAGTTCAAATCTGTCTGTAAGTTCTGGATCAGTGTCATTTTTTCTTGACAACGGTGAGACTTCAACTGGGTATCCGGTGATGAACGTTGGCTGGATTAGTTTAGGCTCTACAAGAGCATCAAAGAGTTTGGTCAACACTTTTCCATGACGGTCTTTTTTGGTGATATGGATGTTGGCTTTCTCAGCATGTGCCAGCAGCGCTTGGGTGTCGTTAATTACGGATGGGTCAATCCCTCCGATTTCAGACAAGGAGTCGATCATAGAGATTCGTTTCCACCCTTTTGAAAAGTTAATTTCGTTATCCTGATATTCAATACGGGTATCACCAGTAACTTTCTGGGCAATATATTCGAACATTATTTCGGTAAGATTCATGAGATCTTCGTATGTCGCATAAGCCTGGTAGAATTCCACCATGGTGAATTCCGGGTTATGCCTTGTGGAAACTCCTTCATTTCTAAAGTTTCGGTTAATCTCAAAGACTTTTTCAAATCCACCGACTACAAGACGCTTTAGGTACAATTCCGGTGCAATACGCAAAAATAGTTCCATACCCAAAGCGTTATGCCATGTTTTAAAAGGGCTTGCTTCAGCTCCGCCGGCTAAAGGCTGCATCATGGGTGTTTCAACTTCCATAAACCCTTCCCCTTCAAGGAATCTGCGCATGGCGGCTACAATGGCACTTCTTTTAGTGAAAATTTGCCGTGCCTTTTCATTCATTATCAGGTCCAGATATCTCTGGCGGTATCTTTTTTCCGGATCTTTAATGCCGTGAAATTTTTCAGGTAAAGGCCTGACAGCCTTGGATAACAGGCGAAATTCATTTGCCAGGATTGTCCACTCACCGGTTCTGGTTTTGAACAAGGGCCCAGTAACACCAACAAAATCTCCTATATCCAATTTTTTAAACAATGCATAGGTGTCATCACCGACTTTGTTTTTTTGGATATACACCTGCATCTGATCTCCACTGTCCTGGAATCTGACGAAAGATGATTTTCCCATTTTATTTATGGCCATCATCCTACCGGCTAAGTTAAAAACTCGTCCTTCATCACCTAAAGTGTTTTCTTCATTTTCAATGATGGTTTTTATCTGGGGTACAGTGTAATCCGGTTTAAAATCGTTAGGGTAGAGGTTAACTCCCTCTTCTTTGAGTTCTTCTATTTTTTCTTTTCGAAGTGTAAGCAGTTTACTTTTTTTATCCATGATATTAAGGTGCTTTCCAAATGTTTGTAAGTGATCATTCTCTAAACCGGTTTACAAATAAGGCAGTCAATCCGTTTCGATGCTCCTATCGTGCCGGACTTAAAACATGGTAAAATAGCCTTTTTTAGATGAAATTGTCAATAAAATAGATGACACCAGTTTGGTGTTAAGATGTATTTTTAAAGATGAGCGTGAAAATCGTTCCTTTTCCAGGAATGGATTCAAAATCGATCATGCCATCGTAGGCATCGATGATCCGGTGTATAATGGATAGGCCTAAGCCTGTACCTTCACCTTTTGTAGTGAAAAAAGGGTCAAAGATATAAGGCGCCTGATCAGGACCAATTCCTTTTCCGGTATCCTGAATGGTTAAATAAATCCGTTTGCTTCGTGGTGAACTTAGGGTAATTGTAATCGTTCCCCTTTCTTCTATGGCTTCGGCAGCATTTTTGATAAGATTCCAAAGAATCTGCTGTAAGTGAACTGGATCAATTAAAGTTTTTGTATCTTTTTCAAGTCTGGTGACAAGCTCTATTCTGGATTTCCAGTCAGGTGTGTTGAGAAACAGGGTCTCCACATCTTCAATGGCCTTGGATATATCTATAATTTTTGCATTGGACTGCCCTGGTTTCGATATTAGACGAATATCATTGACGATCTGCTTGAGACGGTCTGTTTCTCTCAAAATAATCTGCATCAGCTTGGCATTTTCACCATCAGGACGAATGTCATCTCTAAGCAATTGAATTGAACCGGACAATGAAGCCAAGGGGTTTTTGATTTCATGTGCAATACCTGAAATCATTTCATCAACTGCGGCCATTTTTTCAACCCGTTTCAGGTGTTCCTGGGCAATTGTTAGGTCTTTTCTTGCTGTTTTTAATTGAAAGGAAAGAATACCGCTAAGGGCGGCAACAGCAAAGCAGGCTGCTATGGTTATAATAATTCGATAAAGGATCTGGGTCTCGTCTACACTGGCGGCCAAAGGCGGTGCTTCAGGAAAAGGAGTTATAATTTTAAAATACTCAAGTTCAATAAGCAGTCCGTATTGTAAACTGGATAAAACAGCTACAACAAAACTGCCGCGTTGAAGCAAGAGCATGGATGTATAAATGATCACAACCAGATATAAAAATGTGAAAATGCTCTGAAAGCAACCAGTGATAAAAATGATAACTGTCACAAGAACAGTATCGGAAATAGTTTGAAAGTAAGCCAGCGATACAAGAAATTGCTTTTTTTCTAACCAAAAATAATAAATTGCAGACAAGCCTAAGACGACGCCTGCAATCTGGTAGAGAGAGGCATAAGGTAACGTTGTACCAGTGCCGGTCCCGGTTTTTGAAAAAAAAAGGGTGGAAAAAGTCAGGACAATTGCAAATACACAGCGAGCCAGAATTATCCATTTGATCTGGCTGTAAAGGTCTTTAGATCTTCTTGAAAGTGGTGTTGATTTATCCAACCCCACCTGCCATTGAGAAAATTGGTAGATACATAGCTATTACAAGACCACCGACCACAACTCCTAAAAAAACAAGCATAAAGGGTTCAATCATGTCAGTTAGATTTTTCACAGCCTGGTCGACTTCATCATCATAAAAATCTGCAATTTTTTCCATCATGGTGTCCAATGCACCGGTAGATTCTCCAACAGCAATCATAGAACAGACCATGGAAGGAAAAACCCCGCTTTCAAGCAGCGGATCAGCCATTGAACGCCCTTCGGCTATACCAACTTTAACATCGGCAATGGCAAATTCTACAATTTTATTTCCGGATGTTTTACCAACAATATCCAACGCTTCCAGGATAGAAACCCCTGAAGAAATCATTGTAGATGTGGTTCGCGTAAACTTGGCTACCGCCACTTTTCGAATAAGGATTCCTATCACCGGCAGCCGAAGAAATAGGTCATCCATGAAAATACGTCCCTTTTGGGTTTTGTAGGTACGGCCAATTAGAAAAAAGGTAACGAATAAACCGCCGAGAATGAAAATGATATTATCTATTACAAAATTACTCAATGAAACAACCATCTGGGTTGGTGCGGGTAGAGCAGACCCCATACTGGCAAACATTTTTTCAAAAACCGGGATAACAAAAACAAGAATAATGGCGACAACTACTACAGCAACAACCATGGTAATGGCAGGATAGGTCATTGCACCTTTTACCTGCTTTTTTAGTTTTGCCATTTTTTCCATGTATGCTGACAAACGCTGGAGAATGACGTCCAAAATACCGCCTGCTTCACCAGCAGCAATCATGTTAACAAACAGTTCATTAAAAACCTTGGGGTAGCGTTTAAGAGCGTCAGCAAATGTTTCACCTGATTCAACAGCTTCTTTAATAGTTTTAAGCTGTTTTTTGAACGTTGGATTTTCTTGCTGTGACTGCAGGATGTCAATGCATTGAAGTAATGGAAGGCCCGCATCAATCATGGTAGAAAACTGTCTGGCAAATATAATTACATCACTGTCTTTTACTTTAGGTTGAAGAAATTCAATATTTTCGAACAGGTCTTTGGGCTTTTTCCTGACCTTGGTTACAGTGATTTTGCGTCGTTCCAGACTGGTGCGCACCTGATCTGCGCTTTCAGCCTCCATCTCCCCTTTTATTTTACGCCCTTTGGGATTTTTACCCTTCCATTCGTAGATTACTGCCATGATGTGTCCTTATCTTAGGGGTTGTGTCTATACTCAAATATGCTTTTTGGGGCTAAAAGTCACTTTTACCAGTTACCCCGTAGATTTCGGCAAAAGTGCGTAGCCATAAGTAGGCATATATGCAAAATTCTGTCCAGTACAATCAAGATATTTTTTAGCTGCAGCGAATCCAGTTGAATTCCCTGATAATTGTAAATTATAGGTAAATATACTATATAAATTTCAAATCGTATTTTCAACAGGAGTTAAACGGTGACCTCTAAAAAAGCTGCTATTACTGCTGAAACTGTCATTACCAGCCATGT
>JAKSAU010000379.1 GCA_022361535.1 Desulfobacterales bacterium | reverse complement strand
ATTCTTTAGGTCCATAGGCATCTTGGTAAAAGGATTCAATTCCGATTCCACCGTACCGATGATCGTCAATACGGGTCATTACTCTCAAACTAGGCCCAATACGTTCATATTCAAAATACTTGCGAACCTCAACTACAACCGGGTCTTTTGTTGATGCTTTCCAAAATTTTACAGGAGTTTTTACGATGGTTTCAGCAGATTTTCGTCCTTGACTGGATAGCCTGAGTTTCTCGTCAAGAAATAGCACCCCTTCATCGGTGACTACAGCCTTAAAAGTAAGGATACCCGCGAGTTGGTCATAAATGTGAAGGTGCATGTATGCTACATGAAACCATTTTTTTAAAACCGTATACGTCTTGAACAATGATTGCTCAAGATCAGGACTCGTAATAATTTGATGGGTCAGCTGCTCTGGCAGGTGCCGGAATGAATTGTCCATAATAGGCCCTTGTGCAAAGTCGTCAAATAAAACGGTTTGATAAACTGAATACTATGAATAAACCATATTTGACGTTTTTTCTCAAGGTATAGTCATAAGGTGCTGAAATGATAAATTTTAGTTTGCGAAATACATTGTATTAAGAAAACCAAAGCTGATAAGCGGATAGTAGCTGATTCTTAAATAAAGAAAACATCCAAAACAATAACAGGCCAACATAGAGAGTTCTAAAAAAGTAAGATGTATATGATTTCGTAAAATTCGGAAATTTTAATAAGTGGCAGTCTGGGTAAATCGTTTTAAGGTGCTCTTCCATTGCTAACAGATACCTTGATGTTAGGTACTCAAGATAAAGAAATAAAGCCGTAACAAAAAAACCTGCAGATTTTAAACAGACGATCACCCATTTTTCTGTAATTTCAATTTTGTTTCCAAAAATACCAACGACCAAACCAGCTGTTATTGTTACAAATAGCGTGGTGAATGCAAAACGTAAGTTGCTATAATGTCGATAGGAGGCCAAAGTTTCTTGATATTCTGTCTTACTCATTATTTTTCTTTCAAAAAGTCAACTTCTTGTTGTTCGGCTCAGGGAAGAAGATATCGAGTATGAGAATGAGTTTTGCTTTTTTAGAATAACAATTATTGTTTAGAGGGAGCCGTTTTCAAGAGCATTTTTCTTAACGTATAGGTTACAGTAAGAAATTGAAATAGTACAACTATCAACCCATCGATTTGAGCAAAAGGTCAGCTCTATACTATTTACATGACTCCTTTGACAGGTATGATATTCCGCGGAGCAAAAGATTCAGCGATTATGTACCGGATAGAAATAATTAGAAGGGGCTTGAATAAACCAGCAAGCAAAAAGGGTTTCAGCTAAAAGCTGAAACCCTTTATATTCGTGGTACCGGAGGCGAGACTTGAACTCGCAAGGGCCTAAGCCCGGAGGATTTTGAATCCTCTGCGTCT
>JAKSAU010000805.1 GCA_022361535.1 Desulfobacterales bacterium | reverse complement strand
TTTGAAGGGGGGGCAGGTTTGGGCTTGGGGCTCTAATGCATGGGGCCAACTTGGGTTGGATCCCAATACGGTCGATCCTAACTTTCCCTATGTGTTTGAACCGGTCGCCCCTGTAAGCTTTCCTGAAGATGTGAATATCGTATCTGTTTGTGCCGGGGGTTTTCACAGTCTTGCACTTGATGATCAAGGACGCATCTGGGCTTGGGGAGCTAATGATCGTGGGCAACTGGGTGATGATAGTCTTGATCTGATTGGATATTATGAACCAGGTTTAGTAAATCTGTCGATTCCAGTGGTTGCCATTACTGCGGGGGGACTCTTTAGTTTGGCCTTGGATCAGAATGGTTTGGTTTGGGCTTGGGGAGATAATAATTCCAACCAGCTTGGTAATAATACCAATGGTGGTTTTTCCTCCACACCCTATGCGACCACACAGAATTACGATGCTATGCGTAGTTTGAATGCTGGTCGGGAGCATAGCTTGGTTGTGAATGATAGCAATAATGTCTTTGCCTGGGGACGAGGTACGGAGGGGCAGTTAGACTATAGTTTCCCCTATAATCAGTTTGTGCCACTCTATCTAGGCTTTTTAGAACCAACCCATCAAATGGCTGCGGGCGCTTTTCACAGTTTGATCATAGATGCGAATGACCGTGTCTGGGGGTGGGGGCAAAATACTCAAGGGCAACTTGGTTCAGGATCGATATCGAGTGATCCGAATGAACCCAATGCTCCTATCTTGGCCTTATTCGATCCCCCTATAACGATCGATTCTATTTATGCTGGTGATACCCATAGTTTAGCTGTGGATGTTAATAATCATCTCTGGGCTTGGGGAGACAATAGCTTAGGTCAAATAGGTATTGGATTAACGGATCCTAATGGCAATGATCCCAATGACCCGAATGATCCTAATATCGTGGTTCCCATCGAGGTTCCTGTGCCCGAGGTGAACAGTATTGATGCCGGACGTAGTTATACCGTGATGATTGATAATCACGGAGCACCCCGAAGTTGGGGGACTCTTAACTTTGGTAGCAGCGATGTTAATGATGTGTATGAGTCCACGCCTACCTTGGTTTTGGGTTTCCCCTGCGTCTTGGAC
>JAKSAU010000033.1 GCA_022361535.1 Desulfobacterales bacterium | reverse complement strand
TTCTAAAGAACTTACAGCGGTTTTAATGAGTAAAGATAAAAAGGTCGGCCTCGATTTGGAATACATGTCACATGATATAAGTGAAGTTTCGCACAAGTTTTTAAACGATGAGGAGTTTATATCAGAAGAGCCTGAAATAAAACAGTATCATCTCTATTTGCATTGGTGTGCAAAGGAAGCTCTTTATAAGATCTGCGATAAGCAAGATATTAACTTCAAAAAGAACCTAACCATTGAACGGTTCGATCCGGATGAATGTGGAGTGATGTACGGTTGGGTAGACAATAAGTTCTGGCACGATAAATTTGAATTGAACTATTTTAGGTTGAAAGATTACGTAGTAGTGTTCTGTAGTAAATAATGAGTGTTTACAATAAAATATTCTCAGACCGAAAGCAACTGGCTTTTTTAATTGATCCTGAAAACAGTACGCATGAAACAGTGAAAAACACTGTGGAAAATGCAAATCAGGCCGGAGTTGGTTGTATATTGGTGGGAGGTAGCCTGGTGGCAGGGCGAGTAGATGAAACTATATCTATGGTTAAAGAATTTACAGATAAACCTGTGGTTCTTTTCCCTGGTAGCTTATTGCAGCTTAGTGCTAAAGCTGACGCTATACTTTTTCTAAATCTTGTTTCTGGGCGTAACCCTGAATATCTGATAGGAAATCAAGTGATTGCGGCTCCTTTTATTCGTAAACATAACATGGAGTGCATTCCAACCGCCTATATGTTGATTGAAAGCGGAAGAACAACTGCAGTAGAATATATGAGCGGTACCAAACCTTTACCTGCAAACAAAGCAGATATAATTGTAGCCACGGCAATGGCATCAGAACTAATGGGACATAAAGCGATATACCTTGAGGCAGGAAGTGGCGCGTTGAATCCGATAAGTTCAGAAATAATAAATAAAGTGTCGGATAGTGTGAGTATTCCAATAATTGTTGGAGGTGGGTTAAGAAGTAGCGAGTCGATAGAACGGGTATTTAATGCAGGAGGGAATCTGGCGGTGGTTGGAAATGCTTTACAAGAAAGT
>JAKSAU010000918.1 GCA_022361535.1 Desulfobacterales bacterium | reverse complement strand
CCTTTAAAATTTTGACAAAACCTACGGGAGAGTCATTAAAATAAGACCATCTAAAACCCAAAATTATATTGTCTTAACACAGGCCGTTCCAACGGAACTCCTTCCCCTCTCCTACACAATGGCTACAAACAGCAAGCACCGCTGGTGCTTTTTTGTTTTATTTGTGCGAATATTCCCAAGAATTACCACAACACCTCAAACAAAACTCCATAGGAGTTTCCTGTTTGTAGCCACATACAGCGCAACGAGGAGAAGCGCCGTAGGTGCGATCTGTTTTGGTTTGGACGCCTCAAATGTTAAAAGTAGAATGCAGATTATCATCGAAAATAGAATATTATATAAGAAAGCAATTCGCAATTAAATTTTATATCTGAGTATTTGCAAATCGCGAATTGCGAATTTAAATTCGACGTAACCAATTAATGAACTATGCTATAAAACACAATGCCAGATTTAATTCTGATTTTACTCAATCTTAAAAATCGATCCATCTGAAATCTAAAAATATTTCTTTAACCACAGTCCGTTCCTACGGAATTCCGCCACCTCTCCTACTCAATGGCTACAAACAGCAAGCACCGCTGGTGCTTTTTTGGTTTTATTACTACCGTCACTCCCATGAATTACCACCACACCTCCAACAAAACTCCATAGGAGTTTCCTGTTTGTAGCCTCATTTAGTGCAGCGAGGAGAAGCGCCGTAGGTGCGATCTGTTTTTGTTTGGGATACTCCAGATACTAAAAGTGGAATTAAGGGGAGTGACCTGAAAAGGAGAAGTTTTAAGAATTCATAAGATAATCTTCTCAAAGTAAAAGAATTAGCCTCACCAAAAATAAAGCTAATAGCAAATTTTACATGCCCGATATCCTGATGATTTGGCATTTGACAGGGTAAGTCGATTAATTTCGGCCTTGCACCTGCTTAATCCTCGACATTTATACCTATGATATGAATATGAGCTTTTACTGTTGCAAATAAGTACCGTAGTTTCTTTGGAAATTACACTTTTTTGTGCCACCTGGTTTACTAAATACTTTGAAGCAACATAACCTTTATACTCTTTGTATTCTACATAAGACCAGCTATTATCAACAGATATTACTTTAACACCAGCACCATAGGGTATTTTAGTAATAATATTTGTTTGGTTTATTATTGGACTTTTTCGAAGGTTTAAT
>JAKSAU010000481.1 GCA_022361535.1 Desulfobacterales bacterium | reverse complement strand
TAAAACATTTCATATGCGTTACTAAGGGAAGACATATCCCAAGTAGAAATATCTTGATTGAATGAGATAGAATCCCTAAACATACTATTAGCATAGATGATATTAGACGTATTCCATGTAGTTATATCATGATTAAATGAAGTCGCATTATAAAACATCTCTTGAACACGATCAACGTTAGAAAGATCCCAGTTAGATAAATTTTGATTAAAAGAAGTTGCATCTCTAAACATTCTCCACATGTTAGTAACTCCTGTTGTATTCCATGTATTCAAAGGCTGATTGAAGGAAGTTGCTCCATAAAATACTTGACGCATAGAAACACCGCCAGATAAGGAGGAGGTGTCCCAAGTAGAAATATCTTGGTTGAAAGAAGAGGCTCCATGAAACATCTCTTCTATAGTAATTACATTAGACATATTCCAATTATCTAAGGGCTGATTGAAAGAAGATGCCATTCCAAACATATTGAAAGTATCAGTTAAACTGGACGTTTCCCAAGAGTTCAAGGGTTGATTAAAAGAGGTTTGATAAAGCATTGTTCTCATTGTCGTAACATTAGAAACATCCCAAGAGGAGATATTACCATTGAAAGAATCAGCACCAGAAAACATACCTTGCATATTATTTACATTTGATGTATTCCAATCAGACAAATTTTGATTGAATGAGGAGGCTCCATAAAACATGTAACCCATATTTATAACATTACTACTAGCCTCATTAAACCAGTCTTCTGCTGTAAAACTAGTAATATTTTCACAACCTCTAAACATTCTATAGGTACTATTAATTCCGGTTAGACCATCACTCATTGGAGTTAGGATATCTACTAATAGTGCTGGGGTTCCTTCATAGAATGATATTCTTGAGGCTTGTCCATTTAAAGATATCTCATATATTCCTGGTGTTGTATATTGATGAGATCTTAGAGAAGTGCCATCTGTTAGTGTTTCGTTTGAGCCATCTCCCCAATCTATATACATTCCTACGGAATTGTCTATTTGGAATGAAAATATTTCATCTGGTGATGTTGTGTTAATTTGAAAT
>JAKSAU010000400.1 GCA_022361535.1 Desulfobacterales bacterium | reverse complement strand
TCAGCCATATGAGACCGTGCAAATGGGGTAACGTCGTCAGATAAAGGATCTTGGTAATAAAGGTTGGTGACCCCAATACCAAAGACGGATTGGTCAATATCTTTGCTGTTCAGCGTAAATGCAGGAGAACTATCTCTGCGGCAAACTGCAATTGAAGTCGGTGAAGCGGAAATCGCCCAGTCCACTATTTCCATTGGAATCAAAACCCGGTTGTCGACAGCTTTTGTCCCTAAAGCCTTTTCAAAGACCGCCCGGGCTCCTGAATCGTCTACCCGTATACCAGTCTGTTGAAGAATGGTGAGTACCATATTATGAATGTCAGAAATATGCTCAGGGGTGAGTAAGGAAAGACAGGCTTTAATCTGGGACATTTATTTCTCCTCCTGCAATTGTATTTTCTTTCAATCAGGTGGAGTTTGCAAAGCCCATGCCCCTATCCGGCACCAAAACATAACAAGTTGAAATAAATAAGAATATATAAGATTGGAATTATTCTAAGAGCATATAGAATTCTATAAAGATATCTTTTTTCGCAATATATTTTGCGCTATGGCAATTTTTTTGCTGTTATGCAAAAAGCCAAAGCACGCCGCCCCATTATTGTATCGTCGAACAAGACTTTGGCCGGTCTATATCCTGCAACTGCCATGCAAACCAAAAGAGGAAGAAGATGCTCTTCTCTGGGATGGCAGGTTCTTGCAAAAGGGGCAAATTCCCACTTTATCAATCGCTCTTTTCGTTGCTCAGGTAAGAATTTTTGTCCTGTGCATGTCTCCATAAGCCAATCCTGAAATTGATTATTCTGCTCATCAATTTCATCTGGCACACTTTTATCCATGGTAAATGCACTCATATTATGGAATGAGAATCCTGATCCAAGAATCCAGATATTCTTCTTTGCCACCTCTGTGAGCGCTTCACCAATTTTCAAATGTGAGGAAGGGCATAGGTCTGCACACAATGAAATCTGTATACAGGGTATATCCGCAGTGGGAAGCATTAACGTCAGAGGGACGAACACCCCGTGGTCAAACCCTCTTTTCTCGTCAGTTCTAGCTTTAATCCCTGCCAGGGACAAATTTTCTAAAACCTGTTTTGCAAGATCCGGAGCGCCCGGAGCTGGGTATTGTATTTCATAAGCAGCATCAGGAAACCCGAAATAATCATAAATCAGGTGTGGATTTGGCCCTGACGTAATTACAGGTATATCCATTTCCCAATGGGCGGATATAACGATTACAGCTTCGGGTAACGGTAGCTGCCTACCTAAATTTTTGAGAAACTTCACCAAACTCTCATGGCCGCTATGGCCCAAAAGCGGCAGAGGCCCTCCACCATGAGGGATATAAACGATACTTGCAGAATTCGTCATTTTGATAATTATCTACCTTGATTTGCCATTTACATTCAATTCTCAAAAAAAGCTATCAATTGAAAAACTAAACCATGTGCAAATGATAAAAAATATTCCGCAATTCCATACGAAGCACGCTCACCATATCTACTTTTTATGGAGAATTGATCATAAAACAAGCATAATCAACTAAATAATTAAATCTTTATTTACGAGTATTCAAAACAACTATATTTAACCATTATCACTTACTTGTAAGCCTTTGCCGGTTATTTGGAATAGCGGAAAGTCATTTTTAATGAACCTTTTACGCTGCTCAACACTCTATTCCTAAATAGTTTAGTGTCAAAGCTTAAATCAAGTTCGCAACCCGAATCTAAATTTTGATATGTGCATTTTTTTTTCAAATTGCGATCTCCATAATAAAGAATAAAATGTTGCCCAGCATGCCCGCAATTTGTTTAGCCCCTATCGTAAAATGATAAGGATCGCCATCCCCCAGACTGAACTGATCTGCAAACAATGAAATTAAGAAAAAAAGATACCTGATACACAGAAAATACCTGGTATCCTCTTTTTAACCATGAATGATTTCCATTTTTAGCTAATCCCAGCATCTCTTTTTCGTTGCTCAAGAAATGAAGAAAAGTGTTTGGTTTTATTCCATTTACCAAAAACCTTTTTCAAGTTCCCCCAGTTGAATGGTGTATAAGTATTTTTTACCTTTAGTTTCAAATTATAAATATCTAAATCAATTTCATTCGGGAATCTGCAAGGTTTGCCTGTTTCTGTTAACAATTTTATACTTTCAGCAACGATCATCGCACCAGCGATGTTGGTTACGAAATTCATTGTAGCACCAGCTCCATGCATATATTTATCGTTAAACGCTTTTAATTCATCATTATTCATTTCTGTTAGAATTTTTGTATCCCTGAATTTTCTTTTATCCCTTAGTTTTTCTATCCCGAACCATTTATTTTCTAATCTGTAATCATAGATTTGAACCTTACACCCGATAATAGTGCTATATCCATTTACAGCTGGTATTTTCAACTTTTCCGCAGTTCTGTAGAATAACTGACAAGAGGGGCTGTCAGCTGTTTGAATGCTTATTCCAGCACCGTCTAAAAATTTAATAACATTTTGGTTGTTTACTGGCTCTTTTATAATCATCTCAATTTCTGCATAAGGATTAATCTCAAGAATTCTTTCCGCTGCGACATCTGCTTTATATCGCCCCATTGTTTTAGAAGTCGCAAATAACTGTCGGTTCAAATTAGACGGTTCATATACATCCATATCCAAAAGACGAAATTTACGAACACCCCAACGTGCAAGTAATTCGGCTGTAATCGCCCCAACTCCTCCGAAACCTGAAATGGCAAAAACAGTATTCCGTATTTTCTCAATAGTATCCTTGTCATATAAAAGACTGGTCCTCTCTAACATACCTGATATGTATTCTTTTTTATCCATTTTTCCCTCTCAAATTATTCGAACTTTATATGATTCATATGATAGCCAAACGAGATATCGACTACCACGATGTGATACACAAATATAGTTCATTATCTATTTTTTTCAATGGTTCTTTTTAATAGGGAGTCTAAATTCGGAAAAAATTCGAATCTTGAGAGCATTTTAGAAATGGACAAATGTGATACCTGGCATGTAAGAAATTTTTTTTAAAAAATAGCAAACCAACGTATTCTTGATAAGGGCTTTAGCACGCTATAATAACAATTTAAGATTATAATTTATTTAAGAATTATTTAGAGACACCTAAGGTTAATTAAACTTCTTTAGTAATTTTCAGATCTGCTTTTTTAATAATTTTAAGCTTAGTTACTGATACGCCTAAATCTAATATATTTTGTTTGGTTAAATTGGGCATGGTTTTACTATATCGTCTTATAATTGCCATTTTTAAAGATTCTTTATCTTTAATATTAGATAAACTGTGAGTAAAAACATCTTGTTCTAATTCAGAATAGGAAACTTTCTGTTGGCATGAAATGCATTCTGCGATTAAACAATCATTTAAATTTAAAACTGGAAGCTGTTCTGAAGTTTCAGTGTAAAAACCCGGTTTTAAAATTTCCATAAGTGCATATTGCTGGTTTCTCTGATGTCCGGGTCCTTGTAGGTTAAAGTGTGTTAATTGGTTAGAACCTAAGTTTAATAAACACTCGTAATCTTCTTTTTGGAACCTAATTATATCTCTAATTTTATTAGCTCTAAAAAAAACAGACGCTTTTTTCTTAATTAGAGTACCCTGTTCTTTTTTTGTATCTATCAACCTTAAAATTATGTCGTGCTTATCGTCATTTTTTCGTTGCATACCTAATCTTTTAGTTTTCTCAGATTCTGCATTATTCGTTTTAAGCTACTATTAAAAAAGTATCTTTCTATTATGATCTTATGTCGTCAACCTAAAATCATCCTCGAGAGAAAGATCACCATTAAGATGAACACGAAACATAGCAGCAAAGATAGAAAACGTAAAGCATTCCATGACCTTCAGGGAGAATAAACCGGCGTTGTTTTAGGTGTATAAATATAAACTATGTTACATTAAGTTAAAAATGCACAATTCATCTATAAGTCATTGTTTTTTATACGAGCCGAAACAAATGATTCCCAGGTTAACTCATCATAAGTTGATCTTCGCCATTTATATGGCAGCTCTTTTAACACGCCTGGTTTTTTTGCGGTTTGTAATAGCAAGAGCAGTTCATACAAAATAGTCATCTGCTGATTCCGGTTAAAAGGTTCTCCAAACGACGCCCCATGGGGAAATTTTACAAACGCCGCCCTTGGAGATAATAACTTTTCAGAAACCTGCCGGTTTATTGACAGTGAAACTGTAGCGATGCCCTTTGTTTCAAGGGTACGGCTGATCAGGCCGCCGGCCCAATTGCAGAGAGGTCAGGCAGGAACCATCAGGACATAATCTACTTGATCGGCTTTCAGTTCTTGTGCAAGTAATTGGGCAGTCCCATTTGGCTCTTCAACATATTCGTTGATCATATTCCCGCCAAACCCGAAACTGTAAAAATTGGTGGCCAACCTACCTATAACCTGAGCACTGCAAAGTTCGCGAAGGCGGTCGATAGGAAAGAGTACGTTCACATCCTTATTTACACGAGCATGAGAGTAATGGGTATGCGCGATTCTTATTTTCTCACTTGTAACATCTGAAGGAATTACGCGGTAGCTGGCATCCCCCAAGGCGCTATCAATATCAAAGGGTTTATCACCTTCAAGGTAAAAGCCTCCTGTACTGATAATTGCCAAAGTACTTTCAGATAACGGTTTGTTAAAAGAACTCCAGGGTATATCTTCATTGTTCGTTGAAACAGCTAAACTTGCCATCCAGTTAATTGGTTCTCGACTGGCCTGACTGATTGACGAACCAACTTTAGAATCGATCACTTTACCTAGTCCACGCCAAAACTTAAGCTTTTTGAGTATATCCATAGAAAATTCCTTTTAAGGACGTAGATTTGTAAAAAAGATATGTACTCTATTGTAAATTAACTGCCTCACTATCGTTTATAGTTCAAATAAAACGTTAAATCATTTTCACTTTAAACCTTAATCAACCGGCCAAATGTTTTGCCAGTCTTTTTCCAAGCCCCAAAAGCGTCAGTGTAGGCGGTAAGCCCCATGCTTCAGGAATAACAGAGCAGTCGCAAACATATAAGTTATCGCACGATGTTTTAAGATTTGAGTCTAAAAGTTCGCCCACCTTCACTGTCCCGCCGGGATGAGCTGCAACAACACCACCTGAGTAAATTTGCTCTGCACCTGCATTTTTTAGTATCTCTTTTGCCCGTTTGTATCCATTTTTCAATTTTTGCTTATCTGAATTGGAAAGGTCTTTTCGTACACCTCCCCATTGTGTAATTTTCCCCCCAAGGTCGTCTTTTATCTTGATCATCATCATTAGCATTTTAGGTTTTGAAAGTGCGCGATGCACCTTGAATTTCACCAGGCTTTGAACTGCAATCAGCGGGACTGAAAAACTTAAGTCAGTCATCACATATCCTTCATCTTTCATATGAATTCCCGTAGCCATCTGGGGCTCACCAGCCGATTGTAATTCCGGTACGATTCCAAATACCATGATTAAAGGATCAAAGAAAAAATTATACCCGGCATTATCAAAACCACTTTGCCGTAAGATCACAGGAGAACCTATCCCACCTGCTGCGACGATTATTTTTTCTGCGAAAACCTGGTGGAGCTTAAATCCTTTTTTATATTCAACACCAACAGCTGTGTTATTTTTTGTAATAACCCGGCCGGCTTTAGCATTGGAGATAAGCTTTGCACCATTGCTTATGGCTTGTTCAATATAATTTCTCGCAGACCATTTCGCATCATAAGGGCAGCCATAACTACACTTTGCACAGTCTAACTTACATTTATCCTGATAGATAAATTTGTTGAGTTTTTGCCAGTCATACCCAAGGTCAATTGCACTATTCATCATCAGCTTTGCAGCAGGTCCAACAAGATCATCTGACAGCGGCGCAATAGGAAGTTCATTTTTAAGCTCTTGAATTTCATCCTCAATGCTGATCCCATAGGAATTAAGCATCTCATATGGAGGCTCAAAGGCCGTACCGCAATAAAAAATTGAGCTTCCACCGGTACAGATGCCGCGAAAGATGGCTAAGAGTTCTTTGTTTGTGAAAAGTACGCTTTTTCCCGGGATGCCGGCATTTATGGCAAATTGTGAAAAAGAACCTTTTACAGGGGTGTTGTTTCCCCACTCAAGGATCAAAAGCTTTTCCCCTTTTTCGGACAGTTCTTTTGCCACTGCAGCTCCTCCGGGACCGGAGCCAATAATGACCGCATCATACTTTTTAGTCATGCTGATTACCCCATAGAAAAATATGATTCAAACCTACAATGTAGATCTGGCATAAAAGCTAAGTGCGAGAGCTGAAGACATCCAAATTAGAAAGGAGTAGTTCTTTTTAACAAAGCAAACTTCGGAATTCAAGCGTTACATATTTTGATTCCATCATACATCACTGTCCAAATGGGATATGGATAGTAGCGACCAGTATCAGAGCCCAATTTTAATATTTCTTACTTCAGCTTTCTTTGGATAATTGGATTCCCGGTAATACTTGGGGTGCTGGGGATGTTCAATTTATTAATAAACTCTAATCCCTTTTCATCAACCCCGATGGCCATTTTTAGGTCTTTTAAATGCAGGGTAAAATAAACAAGCGGCGCATTAATAGCAACCTTTTTAGAAAGAGCCGGGTATTGCTCTATGGACCGCAAAAGATTCAGATTGAATCCAACCTGCTGCCCTTTAAGGAATCTTTCTTTGAAGTTTGGATCCAGCCAGAGAACATTCTGTTCTTCATCGAAGGCCATTCTACGAGCCTTAAAGTGTTTTGTGATAAAATATACTGTCATTTTCTTTGGTTTTACTATCCATCAATTGTGATTAATACCTTATCACTTATCACAGGTTAGATTTTTTGCAATTTTTATTAGAAGAATACACTATAGTTAATCTAAATCTGAGGCTTAAAAAAAATCTAACCAACACTTCTAATCAGCAAGTTCTTTCTTGGTATCAGAGTATTCTCGTAAACTGTGTTTTGTCCGTTCCGAGTCGATTTTTTCCAGAATTTTTATGAGGTCTTTTTTTGTAAATTCTTTTTTTGAATTGGCCTGCTCAGTCATGACACCCTCCTTTTGCATGGTTTTATGATGATGCTTTTAATAAGTTCTTGAGATAAGTATATGAATCGCTTAGAATTAGTAAAATTATTTAAAAAGTGAATAAGGATTAGTCAAAGTGATACAACCCGACTTTAATCGACTAAAAGTATTCTATCACATTTACCGGACAGGTAGTGTGGTAGCTGCTGCAGATGAACTATGCCTGACCCAGTCAGGGGTTAGCCAGCATTTACAAAAGCTTGAAAATGAAATTGGGGTACCACTTTTTACTCGCCTTCATAAAAAACTGATCCCGACCAAAGGGGCGCATAAGCTTTTTGATATCGTTTCAGAGTTTGTGGATAATCTGAGTATTGGCGTTGAGTACATTTGTGATCGGCATGAAAAGCCAGTGGGACATATCAAGATTGGCGGCCCCATGGAGTTCAGCCGCAACTTTTTCCTGCCGTTTTTTGCCAAGTTTCAAAAACTGTATCCTGATGTAAAAATATCTTTGTTTAGCGGCAATCCCCCAAAACTGCTGAAACAACTTTACGATGGGCAAATTGACATGGCCTTTATTGATCTTTTTAGCTCAACGGAGAAGGGTCAGTTGATCGGAAATCTATCCGCATACACTGCTGAATCAATGTTTGAGGTAGAGTTGCTGTTAACGTGTTCAAAACAGTATTACGACATTTATCTAAAAGGAGACCACTCGTATCAAAACCTAAGTAACTGCAGTTTTGGGACATATGAAGAATATGGGCTGGAGTTGAAGAGCTGGTTCAAGCATCATTTTAACCGCATTCCCACGAATTTGGATATCAAATTCAATGCACAGGACATGCCTACATCCATACTGTGGCTGAAAAACAATATGGGACTTGGCATTGTAGACGGATATTGGGTGGCGGACCTGATCGATAACGGCGAGATAATGGCAATAACAACGGATCAACCGCAGATCATGAACCGGATATCCATGATGCGCCTGCAAGGCAAATCCATGTCAGCACTGGAAACCATATTCCTCGATCATTTTCACGAACATATGCAGCAACAAAAATGGACCCAACGTGTGAGTTACCTGGGGATATAAACCCACGTTACATTCCAATAGTTAATATGGGCTGCATATAACCGGCATCCAAACTAATGGTACAACAGTGCAGAGTTCGGTTTATCCAAGCATGATGCAAATTCATGCTTGGCTGTGCTTTCTGGCTGATATATGCATTGTAATGACTGCATTAAATACCTCAACACCATTGGTGTCCGTAACAAAAACTGTCATTGGAAAGTCCCCTGGCTCTTCAAGGTCCTCTAAAGAAATTTTACAAACCGCTTTCAAATCTGTTTTAGCAATTTTCAAGTAAGAAACAGTCATTCCTTTTGGAATCCAACGCATTGAAGGTGGTATACTTGCTTCCAGCATCGTACCTGCTGCAAGTTCACTAACATTGCACATTGCAATGGCATGTACGGAATTAATATGATTGGTGACTGCCCTTCTCTTTTTTAGAAGAATCTCACAATACCCCGGTCTCAGTTGCAGAAAAACTGGTTTAATACTGCCAAAGTAAGGTGCTTTCAGGCAAACCAGTTTAGAAAAAATACGTTTTCCAAATGGAAGTTTCTCACACTTCTCATAAATCTTCATTACGCTGTTCATCATCTCACCTCATGAGTATTTGCCCGTTACAATAGTTGATACTATCAAATAAAAAATCAAAAAAAAGCAACTTAGAATTTATCAAGAAGAGAGACATTTACCCGTTTATAGATGTCCATCTCTTCTTTGGTAAATCCTTCTTTTATTTTGTTGTTGGCTGATTGTACTACAGTTTTCACAATAGACGCACTCGCCATCCCGCTGCTTGTAATGGTGATCAGCATTTGGCGTCTATCCTTCAGGTTTATTTGCCGCTCAACAAAATCAAGCTTTTCCAATTTATCTACAAGCCTTGTTATGGCAGCGTTATCAATCTCAAGAATCCGGCTTAACTCTCCCATTGTAGTTTGCTTTTCATTTTCAAGCGCAAGTAGAATTCCCATTTGTCCCGGAGAAAGCACCACGCCCTGCTCTTTCAACTTTCTTCTTATATGGGAAGAAAGTTTGTTCTGAATTTTTGACAACATAAACAGGAATCGATCTTGCATTTTGTCTCCATTTTTTTGACTGTTACAATATTGGATAGTATCAAATAAAAGTCAAGACCCTTTTATATTTGTGGTTAAGAAACTTTCAAGAATAAAGAGCTTGTATGTCGTCTTATTGTATCAATGGCCCCAGAGAGGCACTTCTACTGATGCTTGGCAACAGCCTTTGCCAGACGGTATTCCCTTAGTCTAATAGTTTAATACTGTAGTATTATCAGCGAACAAGGCAGGCCAAGTCACATCAGAACTGCCCACTACGACTCCATCCATGAGATCGGATTTAGTCATGCCGCCTACATTTTTCATGCACATTGGGCAGGCGATAACGCGGCCGCCAGCAGCCATGAATTCACCCAACATTTCTTTAAGGCTTTTGCCGCTGACATGAGTGCTGCCCGGTATATTACGATTTACCAACCTGACACCGTCAACATTAAGAAAAATAGTAACAGGGATCTTCTTTTGGGTGCGAACCCTGGTGCCAAAATTAATGGCCATTGCGGCCCGATTCATTTCATTACTTGTCAGATTTACGAACAGGGATTTACCGGTTTCATTCGCACAAACACCACTGACACAGGCAAGAGCAAAAATAAGAGTCAACAGACTAATTCTTAACGATTTCATCTTTACCTCCTAAAACTGAACTGAAATGATTGAAGTTATTGTGGTCATTCGGCCGCACTCGGAACAACGACCTTTGAACTACAGGATATTCAAGGTAACCCTATTCCCTGAAAAGGAGAAAATCAACACTTTTTCCCATGAATTTGAATAGCTGGGTAAGTTTAAGCATAAATATATAGGATCGGAATAAATAAAAGGGTGTGGATCGAAACAGTGTTCCGATCCACACCCTTCTTTGTTGTGCAGAAATTAAAAATTTATTTGTTCTTCAAATCCTTGCCAAACCCTTTAACAATTGAGAACATCATAGCAATCATAACCACTGTGAATGGCAGAGCACATACGATTGAGGCCGTCTGAAGAGCTTTAAGTCCATCTGTCTGCAGCAAAATGATGGCAAGCGTACCCAAAACAAATCCCCAGACGATTTTCATACCCGCCTTGGGTTCCAGTTCACCTTTAGACATGAGCATGGCAACCAAAAAAGAGGCAGAGTCTGCAGAAGTAATCAAAAAGATAATCAAACTGATAAAAATCATGATAGAGGCGAAAAATCCCATTGGGTAAGCAGACAAGAGAGTAAAGATACCAGATCCCATGTCAGCCTGAATGGCTTTCCACAACTCAACAGTTCCCGCTCTTTCAGCAAGTATGGCTGCACCGCCGAAAATATCAAAACAAACAAACATGACCACTGACGGAATCAGTACAACCCAGAGAATGAATTCCCGAACCGTTCTGCCTTTGGAGATACGAGCAATAAACCCGCCAACAAACGGTACCCAGGCAATCCAGAATGCCCAGTAGAAAACAGTCCACCAACCCAGCCATTTTCCTTCAAAGGCCTGGTTCATGGAATCGGTCCAGAAGGTCATGGTGACAAAATTGGACAGGTAGTGCCCCAGGGAATCCGGGAATAGGTTCAACAACTGAAGGGTGGGCCCGGCAAAGAAAATAAAGACGATAACAGCAAAGGCAAGCCACAGGTTTATCAAGCTCATGTATTTCAGGCCCCGTTTCAGGCCGGAAACCGAAGAGGCAATGTAGGCAGCCATGAAAAGGACGAGTACAAAAACGGTAATTCCCGGGGTCATCTCAATGCCGGTAATGTGGGTCAAGCCGAATTTGATGGAAAGGATACCCAGGCCAAGCGCTGTACTGATTCCTGCGATGGTGGCAAAGGCAGTAACCAGGTTGGTGATTTTACTCCAAATGCTGGTTTCGGTTTTATCGCCCAAAAGGCCGTAAAGAGAAGTTGCAATTGTCATGGGCTGATCATGCCTGAAAGAAAAATAGGCAATACCCAGGCCGCCGACAGCATAAAGGGACCAGGGATGAAAGCCCCAGTGAAGATAAGAGATCTGTAGTGCAACAGGTACGGCGTCCGCGGTGCCGGGCTCAGCTCCGTAAGGGGTCTGCATATAGTGGTATAGGGGTTCAGCAATACCCCAGAAGATAAAGCCGAGACCAATGCCGGCAGAAAACAGCATGGCTAGCCAGGCCATGGTTGAAAATTCAGGTTCATCGTCGTCTTTACCCAGTTTCATGTTGGCAAAGGGGCCGACAGCAGCCCAGAAAGAGAATATCAGGCAGGCAGCAGTAAAAAGCATATAGTACCAGGTGAAATTGGTGGTAATGAACGACTGCATGGACTTGAGCGCACCTGCCAGTTTTTCCGGTGTTGCAACGCCTAAGCCCACGACAAGACCGAAGATCACCAGCGTGATCCAGAATAATTGATGGTCTGTTTTTCCTAAGAATTTTTCCATTACTCCTGTTTGACTACTTGGTTGTGTTGCCATGTTGGTACTTTCCCTTTCTGTTAATTGTTATATTTATTTTCAACATAGGCGTTGAGATCCCGTTCAATACCCGGATCAATGTCAGGTTTCTCATAGGATTCAATCCTCTTTTTTACGTATTCAGATGCCCGTGCAACCATGTCGCCGCTGTTTTTGGCGGCCCAGTCATCATAGGTGCTTCTGCAGGTCAGGTTTGCCGGAAAAAAGGCGGTTCTGCATTTCATGGCGGTTTCAGGCTGCATCATGTAGGAGCCGCAAGGGCCGACTCGTTTGATCATCTCGGTGTTGATGCTTTCATCCGTTATCTCAAGCGGGGCAACGGCGCGTTTGATCATGCCGCAGACCTCTTCATCAATGACAAACTTTTCCAGGCTGACCGCAGCATATGCCCCAAGAATACCGCAGGATTGATGAATGAAATGGGCACCTGCAATGACAGGTGCTGCCATGAGCAAGGCCGACTCGATCCCTGCCTGAGCATTGATTGAATAAGAATCCGTAAGATTGCCTCCATATCGACAGGGAAGACCATAATGTTCTGCCATCTGCGATGCGATGGCGGTGAGCTGCAGAGATTCAGGGCCGCCTAAGCTGACCCCGCCTGTGCGCATATCCGAAGCACATGACGTACCACCGCAGACACAGGGAACACCTGGATTAATGAGCTGGGCAAGGGTGATACCTGCCAGACTCTCAGCCATCTCCTGGGCTGCTGTACCGGCAACATCAATTGGACCGGTTATTCCGGCCAGAACCATGGAAGAAATGAGCAGAGCCTGCCCGTTCTTAGCAAACTCGATAAGTCCTTCAAGGGTATCGTCAGCATAAGAGAGAGGAGACAAGGGATTCACTGATACAATGGACACAGGGTGTTCCAACTCTGACGCCTTTTTGCCCCAGACAATCTCCGCCATTTCAGCGATTTCTATACCGTTCTCTTTGGCGCATGGGTTAGAAATCAGGGGCATATCAGTCATGGTAATGGCGGCATGAAGCATTCGTGTAGCTGCTTCCCTGGGCTCAAACTCAGCCGGAACAGCCATGGAACCAGCAGAAAAGTCGAGGTAATCTGAAGTCTGGACCAACCTGCACATATTTTGCTGATCAGCAAGACTTGCGTTGCGGCGGGTACCGTCTGCATCAATAACAAATGGGGCAGCCCAGGCAGGCCCAAAGGCAAAATTGTCACCCCCCAGGCGGACGTTTTTTTCCGGATTTCGGGCCATAATAGTGAACTGCGACGGAACGGTTTCCAGAGCTTTGAGCACCTGGTATTCTTCAAAAAAAACCGTATCTCCATCCGTTTTAAATCCATGTTCTTTAAATATATCCACAGCCTCCGGCAGCTTGAATGCCACACCGGTCTCCCAGAGGATACGCATGGCAGCATTGTGGATTGTATTGACCTGCTCTTTTGTGAGGGGTTGCAATCTGTTTCCCATTATAATCTTCCTTTTCCAGACATCAGGGAAGTTCCGGCAGGCAAATGGGATTCGAAACGCCGGAACTCCCCGGATATCGGTTACATCATTAAAATTTTCCAGTTAACATGGCCTTGGTCAGCAATTGGCGTGCCATTCGGAAAAAATTATTTTTTATCCATTATTTTCAAAGACTTACACACTTTAAAGCAACCTAAACAGAAAGAGAGGCAGATACGAACGTAAGAAAAATGTTAAAATGCAAAATGGTTTTTAATAAAATTATCAATTTTTTTGAAATCTGCTGATATGCGCAAAAGGTAAATGTATAATATTCCCTTTAAATAAAATAAGTTACATGAAATTCAAATCAGAATTCATTTATGGTATGAATATTGGATTCTCTTTATTTGCGCCTTTATGAAACTGAACTTAGGAATTAAATATGAGAACCATCCTATATATTATCAGCGCTGCTTTATTAATTATTATTGCGGTTTTTTTGTTCTACCCAACGGCCTATGATGACCGCGTTCCGGGGTTGACGGATGAAGAACAGGTCTGGCTGGACTCACATAGTGGAAAAATAAAGATAGTACACACACCGGACTGGCCGCCAATGGACTTTCTGGATAAAGATGGCAACACTGCAGGAATGGCTGCAGACTATATTCAGCTGATAGAAGATAAACTCAAGTTCAAGTTTGCAAAGGTTCCTGTGTCTTCCTGGGATCAGATGCTCCGTTTAGCAAAAAAAGGGGAAATTGACGTCATATCCGCCGGCCAGGAAACACCCGAGCGGCGCACGTTTATGAACTGGTCCACCCCGTTTTTAAACCTCAAAACCACAATCATTGTTCAAAAAGGGAAATATACTGACCTTACTTTAGACCGAATGCAGGGTATGAAAATCGGTGTGGTTCGCCAATATGCTGTTGGCGAATTTATCCGGGAAAAATACCCTGCCCTTAACATGATAGATGTGGCAAATTCCAAAGAAGGCATTGAGAAAGTATCCTTTGGTGAACTGGATGCGATGATCACCGAGGTGCCCAATGCATTATATATTATTGAAACGGAAAAAATCACCAACCTCAGCCTGGCAGGAGATACAGGATTTGAACTTCATCACGGCATGGGGATCAGAAAAGACTGGCCCATTTTCACACGGATTATTGAAAAAACACTGGTGTCAATATCACAAAAGGAACACCAGGCCATTTACGGCCGCTGGGTACGCTTGGACCGGCCCGGATTTTATCTTTCCCGGACATTCTGGTACTGGGTTCTTGGGTCGATGGCTGCAGGCCTTCTGATGACCGGCACCGTATTGTTTTGGAACCGGTCTTTGAAACGGGAAGTGGCCCAGCGAACCGAAGCCCTCCGATTTAATGAGATCGGCCTTGAGGCACTTTTAGCCTTGAACGAAACCCCGCACAATTCCATTCAGGACATTGTTGAGTTTTCATTCCGGCAAATGCTGGACCTGACCCAAAGCCGATTCGGTTACCTTACCTTGAGAGAGCAGGAAGGGCTTACCTATGTCGTGGAGAACCGGGAAGATGATGAGGGGAGGCAAGTAGACGTCCAGGTACGCTCAAGCGGGTTTGAAGGGCATACCAAAGGATTCTGGGGAGACGCTGTTGAAAAAGGAAAACCTGTTATATCAAACAATTATCATTTATCCAATCCAACGCTAAAAGGCGTGCCCAAAACCCATAAAAAGATTGTCCGGTACATGAACGTGCCCATCTTCCGCCAGGACCGTATCGTGGTGGTAGCCGGCATGGGAAACAAGGAAAGTGACTATACTCAGTCTGACCTGCGTCAGCTCAACCTTTTGGCCCATGGAATGTGGCGCCTGATCCAGCGTAAAAAAGCTGAACAAGCCATGCAGAAAAGCGAAAAACGGTTTCAGGACCTGATGGAAAATACGCCAAACGGGATAGCCATTGTCCAGGATAATCAGGTGGTTCATCAAAATGCCAACCAGGTCCATCTTATGGGGGATATCGGTTTTATGGATCCGGATTCGGAACCAAGACTCCATGAGGAAGACCGGCCTAAGATCAAGTCCTTTTTTTCCCAGATCAGGGAAGGCAGGCTCAATGACTCTGAGGTGGATTTCAGGTTTTATCTTGAAGAATCTGCAGAAGATGACGGAGACATGACCTGGGTGGACTGTATTGCCACTCCCATAGACTACCATGACCGGAATGCATTTTTACTGATATTTATTGACATGACAGAGGCAAAAAAACTGACCCAGTTGCTGACCAACCAGGACAAAATGGCGTCGTTGGGACATGTTTCAGCCGGTATTGCCCACGAGATCAGAAACCCTTTGTCAGGAATTAATATTTATCTGGGCACAATTGAAAAGTATTTCAAAAACCCTGAGAAAACAGAAAAAATAGCGTCATCCATCGGCGCAATCCGGGCTGCTTCAGGAAAAATCGAATCAGTGATCAAGCGGGTGATGAATTTTGCCAAACCCGGAGAACCCAGGTTTGACATGGTCAATATAAATGACCCGGTCAAAGAGGCAGTAAAGCTGACCCGTTTCACCCTGAATAAAAAAGGAATTCAAATCGAGGATGACTTGGCTGAAAACCTTCCCCAATGCATTGCCGAACCCCATCTTATCGAAGAGGTGATCCTGAATCTTATCAACAATGCAGCAGACGCGATAAGCGACCATCAAAAGAAAGGGCATATCCGGATTTCTTCGATAACGGATAAAAATAACATCGTTATCCGGGTAGAAGATGACGGCCCCGGAATTTCAAGAGATGTACGGCAGAAAATTTTTGATCCTTTTTTTACAACAAAAAGCCACAGTACCGGCATTGGCTTAAGCCTATGCCACAGAATCATTACAGACCATAAAGGCAGACTGGATATCGGGGTGTCACAGTTAGGCGGAGCCTGTTTTCTGGTGGAACTGCCTTTTCCTGAACAAACTATGGTATAGTTCTGTGGATACAATACCGGCAGTATTAACCAAAAGCCCCAGTGTGAAGGGCTGATAAAAAACGGAAGAATTAAAATGGATTACACCCTTTTTATAGTAGATGACGAGAAAACCATCCGGGAAGGTATCACCGCCTATGTTGAGGAGGATTATACCGTATTTACTTATGCTGCCGCTGAAGACGCCCTTGAGGAATTTAAAGAAAAAAAACCGGATCTTGTACTCCTGGATATAGGACTGCCGGGAATGGACGGAATTACTGCGCTTACCCGATTCAAGGCTTTGGATCCCGATGTAGTGGTGATCATGATAACCGCTTATGAAGATGTCGGGTCTGTAATTCAGTCTATGAAACAAGGGGCATGGGATTATATTGTCAAACCGCTGCAGATGGAAGGGCTGGATGTTACCATCTCAAATGCCCTTGAAACCATACGGCTGCGCCGTGAGATAAAGGACCTTCAGGAAGGGCGCATTAAAAAAGAAGTCCCTTGTTTCATTGGTGAAAGCCAGGTGATCAACGATATTATGGCCTATATTGAAAAAGTGGCTAAAAGTCCGGATACACCGGTACTAATCTTAGGGGAGACAGGCACTGGGAAAGAACTTCTGGCATCTACCATCCATTACAGGAGCCCTAATTTTGCAGGCCCTTTTATTACCGTGAACTGCGCCGCAATCCCTAAAGACCTTATTGAAAGTGAATTGTGCGGTTATGAAAAAGGGGCATTCAGCGGTGCGTCGCCCAGCGGAAAAATGGGACTCATAGAAATGGCGGACAAGGGAACCCTTTTCCTCGATGAGATTGGGGACCTGAATCCTGATG
>JAKSAU010000951.1 GCA_022361535.1 Desulfobacterales bacterium | reverse complement strand
ATCAATGCCTTTTTTGATGTAATCAACTGGGAAAAGGTTAACAGTCTTTTTCTTGCTGCATCCTAAGCCGATTTAAAGAACCGAAATAAAACCGCCTGAAAAAATATCTTTTTTTCAGGCGGTTTTATTTTTCAGGATTTTTAGGCCGAGAAATCTAAATGAGATATAGTAAACTAAAATTGACGATACGCTGCCTTACAGATATGATAGTGGATACAAAAATCAACCTTATTGCATAATCTTTCGGCGAAATACCTTGCGGAGGCGTGGTGAAAAGTATCACATCTAAATTGTTGATCACTATTGGCAGTATTGCTTTTATCTTTTCCCTTATTCTTTTCTACGGATCTTATTCATTGACCCGCGAGCGCATCAATGAGGTTACAGGGCAACAAGCCGCTATGGCACTGAGGTTCGATTTGGCCATCCGAACATATGTAGCAGATCATATCAGACCCATTTTATACGATCTTGTGGGTGAAGACGAATTCATCCTGGAAGCCATGTCAACCTCATACGTGGCCCGGTCCATTTTTGAAGATGTACGGACCGAATTTCCCGAATATATTATTAAATTCTCCTCTGACAACCCAAGAAACCCTATCAACCAGGCTGGCCCCGAAGAGATGGAGATAATCCGATTTTTCGATGCCAACCCGGATCTCGACCGCTGGGAAGGAATGATTACCATCCAGGGAAAACCTTACATGGCCAAGTTCAATGCCAGGCGCATGGAGTCATCATGCAGCCTCTGCCACGGAGATCCCAAGGATGCCCCTCAATCGATCATTGAAAAATACGGCCCTGTGGCAGGCTTTAATCGCCCCATGGGAAAAGTCATCGGCATGGACACAGTTGCCATTCCCGTCACCACCATTTCTAAAAAGTTTTGGGCTGAAATGGGAACAACCTTTATCTTCGGTCTTATTGCCTTGATGATCTTCTTTCTGGCTGTATTTATGACGATCAAGCACCTGATCATTAACCGCCTGGTCATGATTTCAGGCCATTTTTCCGTGGCTGCAGAGGAGTCTGACTATTCAACACTCAAACCCATTCAGACAGCCGGAAATGATGAAATCACCGATCTGGCATTGGGATTTAACACCCTGTCAGAAAAATTAAAGGAAAGCTACACCGCACTAGACCAGAAAGTAAAAAAGCGAACCCAGACCCTTGAAATTGTCAATCAGCAGCTCACCAGGGAAATAAAAGAGCATCAAAAAACAGAAAAGGAACTCAGGAAAAGTGAGGAACGGTTCCGCACTCTTCACAACGCCTCTTTTGGAGGCATTGCCATCCATGACAACGGCGTGATCCTGGATTGTAACCAGGGACTGATCGATCTTACCGGCTATGACCGGGAAACCTTGATCGGTATGAACGGCATGGGTTTAATTGCACCGGACTTTCGGGAAGATACCCTTAAAAAGGTATATACCGGATATGATCAACCATACGAGGTTCAAGGAATACGCAAAGACGGCAGCATATACCCATTAAGAATCCACGCCAAAAACATCCCCTATCAGGACAGAGAGGTAAGGGTTACAGAATTAAGAGATATCACCGAAAGCAAAGAAGCTGAACAAGAAAAAATCAAGGCCCAGAAAGTGGCCGGAGAGCAAAAGCAGTTAGCCTTGGTAGGGCAGGTTGCCGGTAAAATCGCCCATGATTTCAACAATCTTTTAGGTGTTATTATGGGCAATGCAGAGCTTTCCATACGCAAATGCGAAGATGAGAAGATAAAAAAACGACTGGAACTTATTTTCCAACAGACAAGGAGGGGGAAAAACCTGACCCGTAACCTGGTGGCATTTGCCAGAAGCCAGGATCCCAAACAGGAATTTTTACAGATAAAAGAAAAAATAGATCTGGTTTTAAACTTGCTGAAAAAAGATTTGGCTGGAATAAAGGTGGTGCGGGACGACGAACCTGAGATGCCGGACCTGCTTGCAGACCCGGGAATGATTGAGCACGCCCTTGTCAACATTCTGCTCAATTCAGTCCATGCGTTAAGCCAAACCCCTGACCCGCAAATTCGAATTCGAACCTGGTGCCGGAAAGACCAGATCTGTTTTGACGTCCATGATAATGGGTGCGGTATCCCAAAAGAATACCTGGACCGGATTTATGAACCATCCTTTACCTTGAAAGGCAGCAAAGACCGTCTGGGACAGTACATCAGAGAGATACGGGGAACAGGATACGGCATGGCCAATGTAAAAAAATATATAAGCCAGCACAAAGGCAGTATCCATGTAGACTCACAACTGAACAAAGGCACCACATTTACTATTTCTTTGCCGGTTATAAGAAAAAAACTGAGCCGCACAGAAAAAGCTGCAATAAAAACAAAAGACCTGCAGACTGGTAAACGTATATTACTGGTGGAAGATGAGCCTGCCATTTCAAAAATTCAGCAAGCCATTTTAACACAGTCACCATGCCGTCATCATGTGGATGTGGCGGTTCGGGTCCAGGATGCCCTGGACTTGCTCTCAAACAACACTTATGACCTTATCAGCCTGGATTATATGCTTGAAGGAAATGAAAACGGCATGGATATTTATACCCATATCCGAAAAACAGACATCCAGACTCCCATTGTTTTTATTTCCGGAAATATAGAATTTATAGAATCTCTAACCCCTTTAATTCGTAAAGATTCGCTTCTTACCCATTTATCCAAGCCTTGTATGAATAAAAAGTATGTGGACACCATTAATCAGATGCTCAACCAGGTTTCCCAATAACCTGCGCCCAAAAGCTGATCCGACAATCTTAATTTGAATCTCGCTACGGAATATTCTATAAGCAGTTCTATGGATATTCTGGAGTCAAAATTGATGCCGCCCCGACCGGGAGATCAACTGTTCAGGCAACGACTTATTAAAAAACTATCCAGAATAGAAGGAAAGCGCCTGGTGCTGGTTACGGCAGGGGCAGGTTACGGAAAAACCACGCTTGTCGCCCAGGCCCTGGAAAAATCCGATATGGCTGTTGTCTGGTACCGACTGGATGAATTTGACCGGGATTTTACCACCTTTTCCTCATATCTTATTCACGGGTTAAAAAAGGTGTTCCCTGGATTAGATCGGGTAAAAGGCCAGTCAAATATACTCGCCTCTGAGCACATGGAAAGCGGCCTGTTCGAACTTGCCGCCCTGATAGATCGCCATGTAGATAAAGAAACCGTCATTGTATTGGATGACTATCACCTTCTGGGTCCGGCCCAGCAAGAGACAATTACCCCGAATATCCATACTGCGTTAGACTTTCTTTTAGAGCGGCTTGCTCCCCATGTCCACTTGGTAATCATAAGCCGCATGGAACCGCCCATAAAACTGTCAACCCTCAGGGTCCGTCAGCAAATACAGGAAATCCATGAAGCGGATCTGGCATTTACTCTAAAAGAAATTACGCAATACTTCTCTTTAGTTCATAGCATGAATTTATCTTCCCGGGTTGAAACCGCCATACATGAAAAAACCCATGGGTGGGCTGCAAGCCTTATCCTGCTTGCTGCAGCCCTAAAAAAAGACAAATCCAGAGCCCCACACGACAGCATTCTTGAACTTCAAGGTTCCAGGCATCACATTTTTTCATTTTTAGAGGAAAATATTTTTAACTTCCAGCCTTCAGACATGCAGGCGTTTATGCTTAAAACAGCCCTGCTTGATGTAATGGATACCCGGTTGTGCAACCAGCTTTTAGGTATCGATAACTCTGCAGAGTATTTTAAGCAGATGATCGTTGACCACCTTATGGTCTTTCCTTTTGATGACAAAAGTGAAGTCTATTATTACCATCATCTTTTCCGGGATTTTCTTCAAGAAAGACTAAAACAGTCACACTCTGCCATAGAGATCCAAACGCTTCACCTGGATATTGCAAAGCAGCTTGGAAAGCAGCAGACTTTAACGGCGCTGCCCCATTTTATCGATGCAGGCGCCTATGATGAGGCCGCCCGGTTTTTAGCTGATTTTGAACTCAGATTCTTAGTCGAAGGAAAACTTCATTTTGTCAGGTCCTGCCTTGAACGAATACCCAGACAAATCATTGCAAAAGATCCTAATTTATTGTTCATGGAGGCAAAACAATACTCTTTTATGGGAAGGCCCCACAAGGCCATTTCCAGCCTTAATGCTGCCTGCAGTATTTTCAGGCAGACCCGTTCCAATGAAGATGTGGCCAAATGCCTTGTGGATATAGGATTCCAATATTATTACACCGGCCATGTACCGGAAGCCAAAAGACTGATGGAACAGGTACTGGAACAAGGGGATTCAGATGAAACAACATATATCATGGTCATGACTTTATTAATCTTTTTCTGCAGTGTTTTAGGAGAGGTTAAAAAAGCATGGGAGTATGCTGAACAGGCAAAACTCAAAATAACCCAATACCCCGAATATGAGCAAAATGCTGCAATGGCAGCAATAAGCACGTCTATCACCTCCATCTATTATTTCACCGGAGAGTTTGAAAAATCACAAAACCTGAACCAAAAACTTGTGGCGCTCTGCAAGGAGGCCGACATCAATGCATTTTTGCCCTTAGCCTACTACCATTGCGCAGTTGCAGCGTATTATCTTGGAGATTATGATCCAGGTATCGCCTTCGCCAAAAAAGGAATAAAAGTCGCCCAAGCCATTCATCTTAAAGACAGCCAGACAGGGTGGCTCTATATGGCGCTTGCCGAGAACCACTTTGGTGCGGGACGGTTAGATGACGCTGACCAATACGCGAAACAGGCGCTTGATATCTTTCAAACCCCGGGGAACCGATGGGGCATTGCCTGCTCCCTCGACTTCAAGGCACAGATACTTTTGCAAAAAGGAGATTTGGCAGGTGCATGGGCCCAGGTTACCCGAGCCCTGAACACCATCAACGGATATGGCTTGGAAATGACCCAGTCCATCATCAACCTAACCCGGGCTCGAATACTTATCCGGCAAAAAAACTTTTCAGATGCCGCAGACTTGCTTGCTAAAGAAAGAAGAGGGATTAAGCATGCAGGTTTTCACCTTTGCCGCTCGTGGCTGCTTGATGCATGGTGCAGCTTCTCTCTTGGCCAGGAACAAAACGCCTGGCAACAGTTTAAAAAGGCCCTGGCCATCACCCGAAAACGGCAATACGACCGCCTTGTGATCAGCCAGGCAGGACAAATGCTGCCTGCCATGGCAAAACAGGGAGCAAAAACAAGCTTCAACGGATATATCAAGGGACTTTTAGCTGCATATAACACGAGTGACAGCCCACAATTAAATCCAAGCCTTGATATTCGGCTTCTTGGACGGTTCAAGGTAATTGCAGGCAACCGGGAAATCCCGGATAATGCATGGAGCCGGTCAAAGTCCCAAACTATTTTTCAATACCTTGCCCTTCACCGGTCTCAAGGGTACATCCCAAAGGAGGTGTTGATAGAGTTACTCTGGCCGGAAGAGGATATTGCACGTACCGGGAAACGGTTTAATATGGCAATGAGCCGGCTTAGAAAAATACTCGAGCCGGATCTGCCGCCCAAATCACCGTCTGCTTATATCCTGAGAAAAAAAGATCAGTACAGGCTCAGCCTTGGTCCCGGCGGGCAGTTGGATACCGAAAAATTTGAGGCACAGGCCAAAGAAAGTCTAAACGCCGACAATCCTTTTTCCAGGGCTACTGCGGAAAAAGCCAATTTGGCAGTTTCGTTATTTACGGGAGGATTGCTCCAAGACAAGTTATACGAGGACTGGTGTACCCGAAAACGTGAAGATCTGAATACTCTTTACTGTCAAGTGCTTGGCCTTCTGGTCCGCTTTCATGAAGCAAAAAGCAATTGGACTGAAAGCATACGCTTTGCTAATAATTATCTGGCACAAGATCCTTATGACGAAGCCATGTACCAAATACTGATGACCCTTTACGCAAAACAAGGGCAGACAAACCGGGTAATAGAGACATACTCAATGTGTAAAATCCGGATGAAGGAAATGGACTGCCCGGTGAGCCATGCCACACAACGCCTTTTCAAACGTCTTGTTCCTTCCCCCAAAGACACTTAATCCAACTTAGCGTTTACTCAAAATTTACTGCACGTATGTATGATCCGTCTTGTTTTCTTTAACATAGAATAAAAAAGGATCAATCATGCTTGAACTGGCATTAAAAGGAAGCCGGTCCTATTGGATCTGGATGGGGACACTCATGGCTGTCATGGCCGTGGGCGGATGGTTTTATCTTGATCAACTTGAACATGGACTCATGGTCACAGGCCAGAGCCGGGATGTATCCTGGGGATTTTATACTGCCCAGATGACATTTCTGGTGGGTGTGGCTGCAGGCGGGGTTATGCTGGTATTGCCTTACTATCTTCATGACTACAAGACCTTTGGTAAAATTACTATCCTGGGTGAATTTCTGGCAGTAGCGTCTATTATCATGTGCCTGTCCTATGTCCTTATCCATCTAGGGCAGCCCATGCGAGTTTTGAATCTATATCTCTATCCGACCCCGTCATCTATGCTTTTTTGGGATGCAAACGTCTTAAGTGCATATTTGGTTTTAAACATCATCATAGGTTGGAAGGTCCTGGAAGCCGAGCGTAATGCCACGACACCCCCGGTATGGATTAAACCGCTGATCTATATTTCTATCCCAATGGCTTTCTCCATTCACACCATGACCGCATTTATCTATTGCGGCCTGCCCGGCAGGGGGTTTTGGCTCACAGCCATCCTGGCACCCAGATTTCTGGCCTCAGCCTTTGCATCAGGGCCAGCCCTTCTCATATTGCTGTGTTTGGTGATCCGGTCCGTTACCTTTTTCGATCCAGGTAAAAAAGCCATACAATCTCTTGCGGTTATTGCCACATACGGACTTGTCGCCAACCTATTTTTCATGATCTGCGAAGTATTTGTGGTGTTTTATTCCAATATTCCATCCCATAAAGCCCACTTCATTTACTTATATGCAGGCCTTTACGGAAAGGCAGGCCTGGTTCCATGGATGTGGACTTCTGTTGTGCTCATGGTCACGGCAGCCTGCCTGCTTTTAATACCAGGTTTTCGTAAAAACGAAACAATCCTTGGTTTTGCCTGTGTTGCCCTGTTTGCAGGAACCTGGATCGATAAAGGCATGGGT
>JAKSAU010000491.1 GCA_022361535.1 Desulfobacterales bacterium | reverse complement strand
GTGTTCAACTGGAACATGGCGGCCCTGAACGATCCGTATGCGGTCTGCTGCCTGGTTTTTGCCTTTGCCATGATCTTTGCCGGCCGGGTCCAGGACAAGACCAGTCCGAAAGTGACAGCGGTTATTGGCGGTATCCTTACCGGTCTGGGCTTGATTCTTTGTGCAATGTCAACCTCCTGGGTAATCTGGATCATTGGATTTGGTATCCTCATGGGGCTGGGCTTAGGATTTGGCTACGCCTCTGCTACACCGCCGGCTATTAAGTGGTTTCCCCCTGCCAAAACAGGGATGATTGCCGGGATCGTAGTGGCAGGTTTTGGTCTGGCTTCTGTATATATTGCGCCTTTGGGCACCTACCTGATCGGTCAGTTCGGTCTTACCCAGTCCATGATGATTTTTGGTGTGGCCTTTTTGATCGTTGTATCCATTCTGGCCCAGCTTTTGGTCAATCCCCCTGAAGGCTATGTTCATCCTGATGCAAGGGCCACGGCCACAAGCCCTGCCGCACCAACAGGTACGGATTTCGCTCCCAGTGAAATCATTAAAACAGGCGCGTTTT
Organism: Desulfobacterales bacterium; assembly: GCA_022361535.1. The sequence goes on along the minus strand of JAKSAU010000491.1, from coordinate 769 downwards.
ACAAACTTTGGATTATGTTCTGTGTGGCTTCCGGTGCAGGGTTGATGATCATCGGCGGTGTTGCAGGTATGGCAAAGTCAGGGATGGGTTCCATGGCATGGGTGGTCGTTGCCCTCATGGCTGTGGGTAACGCTTCCGGCCGTGTGGTTGCCGGTATGCTGTCTGACAAGATCGGGCGGACCAATACATTATTTATCATGCTTGTTTTCCAGGCCTTTGTGATCTTTTCTCTGCTCTTCATTACCCCCAGCCAGGTTGTTCTCCTTGTACTGGCAGCCACCTTTATCGGGTTTAACTACGGGACCAACCTTTCCTTGTTCCCGTCCGCGACTAAAGATTATTTCGGCCTGAAGAATTTCGGCGCCAATTACGGCCTTGTCTTCTCAGCCTGGGGTGTTGGCGGTTTTGTATTCCCCAGAGTGTCCCAGATGATCGTTGCCCAGACTAACAGCCCGAGTATGGCTTATATACTGGCTGCAGGCTTGTTGCTTGCCGGTGCAGTCCTGGCCCTTTTAACCAAGGCGCCTGAGCGTGTCAAAGAAGATGAAGATTCCTTTGTTGCAGTTCCTGTTCCTGAAGAAAACAGATAATGCAGTTGTTGGGGTGTAGATGTTGATACAAGCATTTTTGATTTGATTAACACCATATAAGGAACCATTATGAGCGAGTACAAATTCCATGCTCCTGATCAGTTTCGTGAAAATGCCTGGATTAAATCCCTGGACGAGTACAAGGCCATGTATAACCGGTCAGTTGAAGACCCGGAAGG
>JAKSAU010000048.1 GCA_022361535.1 Desulfobacterales bacterium | reverse complement strand
CAGCTGATATCGGATGGGTAACCGGTCATTCATATATTGTTTACGGACCTCTTTCCCAAGGCGCGACCTCGCTGATGTTCGAAGGTATTCCTACGTATCCTGATCCGGGACGGTTCTGGGCCACTGTGGATAAATGGAAAGTCAACCAGTTTTACACGGCTCCAACAGCCATCCGGGCACTCATGGCCCAGGGTGAGGAATGGGTTGAAAAATATGACTTATCTTCTCTGCGTCTTTTAGGGTCAGTTGGCGAGCCCATCAACCCCGAAGCCTGGCGCTGGTATCACAAAAATGTAGGTAAGGAAAAATGCCCCATCGTGGATACCTGGTGGCAGACCGAGACCGGCGGTATCATGATTTCACCACTTCCCTATGCCATTGACCAGAAACCTGGTTCTGCGACACTGCCGTTCTTCTCTGTAAAACCTGTGCTCCTCAATGAGGAAGGTAAGGAGCTTGAAGGAGCTGTGGACGGAATCCTGGCACTTAAAGAACCCTGGCCGGGCCAGATGCGGACCGTATACAACAACCATGAGCGGTTTGAAAAAGTGTATTTCCAGATGTTTGACGGCTACTACTTTGCCGGCGACGGCTGCCGCAGGGATGAGGACGGCTATTTCTGGATCACAGGCCGTGTAGATGATGTCATCAATGTGTCCGGTCACCGCATGGGTACAGCAGAGGTAGAGTCAGCCCTGGTCAGCCATAAAGAGGTGGCAGAAGCTGCTGTAATAGGCTTCCCCCATGACATTAAGGGCCAAGGCATCTATGCGTTTGTAACGCTTAAGGTCAGTTCCGATCCGTCGGATGAGCTCATGGCCGGACTCAAGCACCATGTCAGAAAAGAGATTGGTCCGATTGCTACCCCGGATATCATTAACTTTGCTCCTGCATTACCAAAGACCCGGTCCGGTAAGATTATGCGCCGGATTTTGAGAAAGATTGCCACGGAAGAGTTTGATCAACTCGGCGATATCTCCACATTGGCAGACCCCAGTGTAGTTGAAAATATCATAGACAGCCACAAGGAGCTGACAAGCAACTAAGTCACCAACCAAGACCCCATAAGGTTATACGCATGATTGGATCCATACTATGACCTTATCCTTCAAAGGCCGGAAGCCCCACATCTTCCGGCCTTTTGCTTATTTTATATGCCCTGATATCCCAGTGGTTTTCCTTGACAGCGAGGCATATTTTTGGCTATAGGGGCATAAGTCGATTCACACCAAGTCAAAGACAATATTCAAATACAAAGGTACGGTATGGAAGATCAGGTGACACGTTTTAAAAGACTGGGTAGTCTGATGCAGGATCATGGCCTGGAGATGATTACTGCACTTATCATTTTGATTGTGGGGCTTTTCTTTACCAAATGGGCAATGAAGGTCCTTCGGAACCTTCTGGAAAAAACAACAAAAAATGCCACAACAGTTTCGGTCGTATCCAATAGTGTCGGGGTGTTTTTGTTGGGTCTGGTGATAACGGCTTCTGCCATGGAAGTAGGTGCAAAACCAGGTCCTTTAGTGGCCCTTATGATGATAATTATTCTGGCAGCAATAGGTGTAATAGTGATTTTTCGTCCCTTGATACCAACTTTGCCATTCAAGGTGGGAAATACGGTCAAGGCTGGAAATCTTTTGGGTAAGGTAGAAGCTACGACAGTACTAAATACAAGATTGCGGACATTTGACGGTAAAACTTTTTTTGTACCCAACCGCCAGATATTGGATGATATTGTAATAAATTACCACTATACTAAGACCCGTCGGGTAAAAATCGATGTCGTTATCCGTTATGACCAGGATCTGATAAAGGCAAAAAGAGCGCTTGAATCCTTGATGATTGAGGATGCCAGAATCCTGCCCAAACCCAACCCCCAGGTCTATGTCCTTGAGTTGGGACCCAATGGGGTAAGACTCGGTGGACGCTGCTGGGTGAATAATCTGAAATTTTGGGTGACAAAATGCGACATGCTGGAAAAAACGAAACTGAGGTTCGACACCGAGGGCATTGAATTTGCCTATAACCAGTTGGATGTTAATCACAGGCGAGTAGGGGATAACTGGGACGAAGAACTCTGTATAGAAGATGTAGGAGATTAAGATGAAACTTGCCAAAGGAATGAACTTAATTGCCGAGGGCTGGATTGTAAAACCAAAGGGTTTTAGGGTAAGATTCCAGCAAATGACGGATGGTGATTTGGTAACAGGGTATTCTCCGCCCATGGAAGATAAGCATTTAGATTCGGACGTTACCACTTGGCGGTATGCTTGGAAACTTGCCATGGCAGCTCAGCCGGGTGAAAATGATATCCCTGAAGGCAGCCTTGTAAATGTGACGGTAGTGGATGAGACAGACACCCCGATTGTTTATTATGTAACAGGTAAAAAAGAGATGTTTAACCCCAAACCATGAAAATCACCGGGCAATTGACCAACAAGTAAAACGATAATTTAAATAGCCAAAACTAATTATGCAGATGAATACTTCCATTGTAAATCTTCTGGTCGACAATGACCGCCATGTCAAACTGAAACAGCTGTTGTCTTCACTTCCGGATATCATATTGAATGATCGCCAGATTTGTGATTTTGAACTGCTTACCACAGGCGTCTTTTCTCCTTTAAAAGGGTTTATGACGCGGGTGGAGTATGAATCTGTTCTTGATCGGATGCGGTTACCGTCCGGAGAAATCTGGCCGGTTCCCATATGCCTGGATATCAATAATACCCTGGCAGAAAGTCTTGAGGCAGGACAGTCTGCAGTACTCAGGGACCCGGAAGGATTCCCTCTGGGTATTTTGTCCATTGAGGATATCTGGCCGGTTGATTCGGACAAAGAAGCACAGGCCGTATATGGTACTACAGACCGTAAGCACCACGGTGTCGCCCAACTGAATAAGGCCACAGGCGGTTTTTATATTGGGGGTAATATTGAAGCTTTAAATTTACCCATTCATTCTGATTTCAGGCAAATCCGCAATACCCCTGAAGAAGTTCAGGCCAAGTTTAAAAAACTTGGGTGGAAACGGGTGGTTGGGTTCCAAACCCGTCAACCCATTCACCGTCCTCAGTTTGAGATGACCATCCAGGCCATGCGAAAGGCAAAGGCGAACTTGCTATTGTTGCCCATAGCAGGTATCCCCAAACCGGGAGATTTTGATCATTATACAAGGATGCGCTGCTACCAAAAGGTTGCAGACCATTATCCTCCGGATACATATATGCTCAATCTGTTGCCTCTTTCCATGCGTATGGCAGGTCCAAGAGATGCCGTGCTGCATTTGATCATCGGGAAGAATTTCGGCTGTACCCATTTTGTCATCGGCCACAACCATTCAAGTCCTGGCAAAGACAGCAATGGAAAACAATTTTATGATTCTGTTCAAAGTACTGAGTTGGCAAGCCAAGCCGCTGAGGAAATCGGTATTGAACCGGTCTTTTTTGAAGAAATGGTTTATTTGCCCTTTGAGGACGAGTTTAAGCTGGCCACAGAGGTCAACGGAAGCCAGGAGACGATATCATTTTCAAATGACGATATACGAGAAAGGGTGAGAAAAGGCAAAAAAGTGCCTGAATGGGCAAGTTTCCCCGAAGTGGTTCAGGAACTGAACCGATCTTACCCGTCCCCTGGCAGTCAGGGCTTTACCGTATTTCTTACCGGATTGTCCGGGGCAGGTAAATCTACTATTGCTAAAGTGTTGTATTCCAAATTCATGGAAATGGGTACCCGGCCGGTTACTCTTTTAGACGGGGATATTGTCCGGCGAAATCTGTCTTCAGAACTTAATTTCTCCCGGGAACACAGGGACATCAATGTCAAACGGATCGGATTTGTGGCATCGGAAATAACAAAGAACCGGGGTATTGCCATCTGTGCACCCATTGCTCCGTATGAACGTACCCGTGTTGAGATCAGAGATGCCATTGAAGCCTATGGCGGTTTTTTTGAAGTTCATGTAGCTACGCCTATCAGTGTATGCGAAAAACGGGATCGCAAAGGCATGTACGCCAAGGCCAAGGCAGGCCTCCTCAAAGGGTTTACCGGTGTAGATGACCCCTACGAAGTGCCTGAACAACCGGAGTTGTCTATTGATACCTCAAATCTGACACCGGATGAGGCGGTCCAGGAAATTTTGCTTTTGCTTAATGAAAAAGGATTTGTATGATGAAACCTGTATCCTGGATACACCCGGTCTGGTGGCTGTTTTTATGCCTTGCCTTTTACATGTCAATTTT
>JAKSAU010001160.1 GCA_022361535.1 Desulfobacterales bacterium | reverse complement strand
GTTGGTGCCTATATCTATAATGAGTTGCGTCTCGTCATGCTTATAGGGCTCTTCGGCTAAAAGTACGCCAACATTGTCGCCACCAACAAACCCGGCCTCATTGGGAAGGGCGAAGATGTAGGAAGAATCATTGATCCCGATATTCAGGTCTCTGGCCTTTATGTCCAGACTGTGGTGAATAACCGGCGGGAACGGCGCCAATCCTACATATTCGGGGTTCAGACCAAGGAGAATATGGTGCATGGCAGTATTGAAACCGATGGTAATATCTTCAATATCCTCCCTCTCAAGACTCAGATGGGTGATGTCAACGGCCCTGGCGATCAGGTCATTGATCCCCTCGACTATGTCGGCCCGCATCCGCTCAAGGCCGTCCGGGTTGATCCTGTGGTACAGGATGCGGGCCATGACGTCTTCCCCGTATTTGCACTGGGGGTTCATCATGGAGACCGTATTCACGATTTCCATGGTGGTCAGATCGCAGAAATAGGCCGCCACCGTCGTGGTCCCCACGTCGATGGCCATTCCGTAAGCCCTCTCTTTCCTGCCGGGACGTACCCGGATAATCTCTTTGTCGTTCCACACACTCAGGGTAACCGACCAGCCGGCGTCACGCAGGACAACCGGGAGCTGCCGCAGGGCATGCAGGTCAATGGTGAGATTTTTGAGCCCATAGTCTTTTTCAAGGGCTTGGCAGACACGCTCAAAATCACCGGTAGGCTCAGACAGTGTCGGCGGGGACACTTTCACGGGGTAAAGCCGCACTGCCGGATCATGTTCAATGCGGATATCCCGGGCCTCCTTTCTGACGACCTGTTTAACGGCGCGGGACGCTTCAGGGACAAATATCAGAAGATCGCCTTCAATTCTGGCAGCGCATCCCAGCCGAAACCCTTTTTCCCTGTCCCGGGAGTTGATGAACTGTTCCTCTTCCTGCTGCCAGGGGCTTGCATTATTGTGGCCTGAACGGATCCCGTTCTTTTCAAACCGCCCCTCTTCAATTTTGACAATACATTTACCGCATACCTTTTGTTCCGAGCAAAGGGCTTTGATATCACCCCCCAGAAGCCGGGATGCTTCTATGATGCTGGTGCCCTTTGCCACGTTCCCCCTTCTGCCCGAGGGCTGGAAAATAACCGTTGCCGTGTCATGATCCCGCCGATCCGGCAACACCGGGGCGGAAAGCAGCCGCAACCGCCTCTCTATCAGATCCGTATCCAGCGCTTTGCCGATAAAGATCAGTTTCGATGTCTCGGTTGCTTCTTCAAACGGGCTCAGCTCCACACCCGAAAGGGTTAAATGAAACTG
>JAKSAU010001226.1 GCA_022361535.1 Desulfobacterales bacterium | reverse complement strand
CACATCCCCTTAGATACAGGGATCCTCAGAATATCATCAAGTGGATCGCCGCTTTTAACATCAAGCCGCAGACAGCGCCCATGACAGCCGGTTTGGCGATGGAAGCCACTTTGGACCCGGCTGAGATCAGTACCGCCACCCCCACAAGATCCAGCGGATTGATCATGAAACCGGCCAGCCGGTTCAGCTCATTGGCGGCAATCTCGCCGGCCTTGACTAAATCCATTGTAACGCCGAGCATGGCAGTGTCGCCGGCAAGGAATTTTGTGACGATGGGAAGGACGGCGACGGAGGGAAGTCCCAGGAGGTTGAATACCGGGGTGACCAGCATTTCAATATACTGGATAATGCCGATGGCCTTGATGATATTGACTAAAAAGATCGCCAGCAGAATGACGGGCAGGGACTTGATCACCACGTCCACCGCCTCCTGGCCCCCGGATATGAGCAGATCCAGCGTTTTCGCCTTATGATCCGGTTGAAATTGCATAAAGCCGTCATCCACGCCGTCTCCAAAGTTCCGGGTGAAGCAGAAATAGGTTAGCGCGGCGGCGAACAATCCGCCGACAACGGATGTCGCCATAATTATCCCGACATTGAGCCCCACAACCGCCATCGGAAAAATCACATTGGCCTGGGACATGGTCAGGACCATGGCCAGTGTGGCTGCCACCGACCGTTTCCGGGTCCGGTCCCGCTCCATCATCCGAAAGGAGGCGAGCGGGGCGGCAAAACTGATAAACGTGAGCTGGAGCGCGGCAAACACCCCGATGCCGGGGACACCGAACCGGTTCAGTACCGGCGCCAGGACCTTTGCCACAAAATGAACCACACCTTTGGCTTCCAGCAGCCGCATAAAGGACATCATGATGACCATCACGGGCAACAACACGTACAGGACGAGATTCAGGGCAGACTTTCCTGATGTCAGAATAAGCTGAATAACACTATCCAATGGATTCTCCTATACAAAACCAAAGGGGGCAACAGGGCGTTTGGCATGAGCGGTTTAACGCATGTTTCGAAAATCAGGGTTAAATCCGGTATTGCTGTTCCAGGCGGACCTGGTGGAGCCGGTAAAT
>JAKSAU010000056.1 GCA_022361535.1 Desulfobacterales bacterium | reverse complement strand
CGACTCCAGTGACTTGTTTACCAATTTCAATGCCAACACCATCACGACTTTCACACTTTCCGTGATTGCCACTTACAACCAGCCGGATGATACTCCTGACCCTTTGTACGTGGAAGGAATTGTTACACAAAAATCCGTCCGGGAGTATACGGCAGAAATTATGAAAGACACCCCGGTAATCCGGTATGACTATGAAATTCACTTTAAAGACGCAGCACAAGTCCTTTGGAAGCAGCATTTCCCCGTAAAAATTTATACGGAATCGACCATGTCAGATGTCATCACGGACAACAGTGTCACAGACTTTACTGTTTCAGGAGACTGGGAAGAGCTGGATACGACTTATGACCAGATCTGTCTGGCGCTTGGGGTCGAAGGTAATCCGGCAAGTTTCTATGATTTCATCATTTGGTATGTCAGGACACGAAACGGCAATATTTACTATGATTACGTAAACAAAAAACTGGTCATTGCAGGAGAAAAGCAAACAGCCACGGATACTTCCACGCTGGATATTGACGATGTTGCTTCATACCAGGTTGTCATCCCTGAAACGTTAAGGAACAATATCCGGTTGCATAATGTAAGTTCCGAATCCCCGGAAACCGCCTCACTGACGCAGGATGAAGCAGTAACAGGCATTTACCGGGACCATGTCATCAGAACCGACATCACAAGGGATGTCACCACTGAAAAATCCTATCTTGAAAGCCGGCTGGATATCCCGTCAAATGAAGTTCACCTGGAATTTAAACAGATGCCCCGCACCACATTTACCATAGGCTCGCAGGTGGAATTTTCCGATGACAAATGGTACCAGAATTTAAGCTTCAATGACGATACATTCAGGGTATATGAAATAAACCTGACTGCTACAGCACCAGAGCAGATAAGAGAAAGCGGCATCGAAGGTGAATACGCCCCCTTCCAGATCCGGATGACTGCCAAAATGGAGGTCAAGGACAATTCGGCCCGCATTTTCCCCCGGATTACCGAACCTAAGTACCCATTGCAGGTTGAGGGTACCGTTGTCAGCGAGACCGGTGAAGACACGGACAAGACCTACCAGATTTACACGGATGACGACACCTCACTTGAGTACTATCAAATCTATATTCCTCTCTGGGAGGTCACCATCCAAACCCGGTATATTCCGGATTTTCTTCCCGGCCACCTCTACTTTCCGTTATTCAGGGATACCCGAGTACTGGTGGATCTGTCCATTAACCACGCCCGGGTAAACCGGGTACTGGACTGGGGAGATTCTACCCGGCTGCCCAGCGACTACCAGGGCAACCATATCCTTTTCGGGAAAAACGACGAGGACCAGACATCCATGCAGCACTATTATGATGAGAGCAAACCGGTCCTGTCCATAGAGAGGACCAATTCCACGGATACCCAGCTTATCCAGATGAGTGAGGAATCCATTTTGCTCCAGACCCAGGACGATGACGAGGAGTAAACAAAAATGGCTAATTTAGTTGTAACCGGCGCCACCATATCCTGCACCATGGGCACGGCACCGACCGCACTGGTCGTAACCTCCAATACAACGGTATTTGCTACATTGACCGCTGCCACTATTATGGATTACGCTTCGATTACAAATATACCGACATTTACCCTTTGTGCCTCGACAACCAACCCGACCACCATCGCGGCCACTGCAGCAGCCAGCGGCGTATATACTCAAGGGGCATGCATACCCGCAGTAGCCGCCCCCTGGTCGCCCGGGGCGACAAAAACCTATATAAATAACTTTGCGGCTCTGACCGACAGTTGCCAGTGCTATTGCTCATACGGGGGTACGATAAGTATTTCTTATGCCGGCCAGGCTACCGTCAGTGCGTCGTAAGTAATTATTCACCCGCGGTATCCTTGCCTGGCAAGGATGCGCATCCAAATTAATTATTAGAATAGTATTTTTAATTGACTCATAAGTAGGGAACAAGCAGATGCAAATCGGCCTAAACCCTTAGGACCACGGCCTTATTAGTGTTTACTTTTAATAATTTTAAATTGACGAATTACTTTTTTAATGCAATAAGTTTTCCTATGTGCCTTGAGTAGTTGCAAGTATGCTGAAATCTTTGATTTTCGGCGAAAGAACTCACATTGAGATTCTAGCACCTATCATCCATAGGGGAGGGAGGAATTTTGAGAATAGAAAACTTTTCCATGGCATCCCAAAGTGTCATTGAAGCCGCCTGCAGACTGGCAGTCAAACATGAACACAAAAACGTCACCCCATGGCACCTGCTCCAGGCCATGCTGGATACGGACAGTACCCGCGTTTCAGAGTATCTAGAACAGGCAAGTACGGATATTACTAAACTCGAATCAGCCATTAGCAGTTATTTTCTCTCTTTGCCTAAAGCGCTGAAAGGGTCTGACGAGACCCCCATGAGCCGAGACCTAGAAAAAACATTTATCATGTCCGAGGATTTTGTTGATGCGGACAGCGGTAAAACCATCCGGGTCGAAAATATGCTCATGGCCTTGCTCAAGCTTGACAATGTCAAAGAAGGGCTTGTTCAGGCAGGTCTTTTACCTGAAGCACTTGAAAAAATCATCAAAGAAGCAAAAGAACTGGGGACCGGAGGATCAGAAGGCTTTGAGTATCTTGACCAGTACGCAGAAAACCTGACCCAAAAAGCCAGGGAAGGCAAAATCGATCCCATTATCGGCCGGGATAAGGAAATCAGCCTTACAATCCAGATCCTTAGTAGAAAAATAAAGAGTAATCCTATCATCATCGGCGAACCTGGCGTAGGAAAAACAGCCATTGTCGAGGGACTCGCTTCACGAATCGCAGAAAAAAAGGTTCCGGAAAGTCTGCAGAACATTACCATCATGGCCCTGGATATGGGCCAGCTTCTGGCCGGTGCAAAATTCAGGGGAGAATTTGAAGAGCGATTCAAACAGGTGATCCAGGAAGTAAAGGATGCCGGGAACATCATCCTCTACATTGATGAAATTCACATGATCGTAGGCGCCGGCGGCGGTTCAGAAGGGGCTATGGATGCAGCCAACCTGTTAAAACCTGCTCTTTCCAGGGGAGAAATCAGGTGCATGGGGGCCACCACCCTTGAAGAGTACCGCAAGCATATCGAAAAAGACACAGCCCTGATGAGACGGTTCCAGATTGTCCAGGTGGATGAGCCCAGCATTGAAGAAACTCTGACCATCCTGCGGGGCATCAAAGACAGATATGAAATTCACCATGGCGTTCAGGTACTGGACTCAGCCCTTGTGGCGTCCACCAAACTGTCCTACAGATACTTGTCGGAACGATTTCTCCCGGACAAGGCCATAGACCTGATGGACCAGACCTGTGCCACAGTGCGCCTCAAGATGGCAGCAAAGCCGGACGAGTTGGAGGCATTGGACCAAAAGATTGTTGAACTGAAAATCGAAATCAATGCCATTGAAAAAGAGACCGACGAAAAAGTAGTCAAACGCTTAGGACTTCTAAGAGAAGAGTTGGCCGGTTTAGAAGCCCAAAGCCAGGAACTGACTGAAAAATGGAAAAAAGAAAAAGACTCCATTTCCCTGGTCCGGGATGCAAAAAAGGATCTTGAAGAAGCCAGAAAAGAACTTGAAACCCGGATTAAAGATGAAGATTTTGCCAGAGTAGCCGAGCTTCAATATAAAGTTATCCCCAAGAATGAAGAAATCCTTGCCGAATATGCAGATGTGGATGTTACCGACGCAAGGTTGTTAAAAAACGACATCAACGAAGAGGATGTGGCCCAGACTGTCTCATTTCTTACAGGGGTTCCGGTCTCAAAAATGCTTGGAGAAGAAAAGGACCGCCTGCTCAATCTTGAAGACTATCTTAGAAGGCGGGTCGTGGGTCAGGATAACACCTTGGAAGTCATGTCCAAGGCCATTCGCAGGGCACGCGCCGGGGTTCAGGATGCAGAACGTCCCATTGCCTCGTTCCTGATGCTTGGGCCTACGGGTACTGGAAAAACAGAAATTTCCAAAACCCTGGCCGAATACCTGTTTGACAGCGAGCAGGCACTGATCCGCATCGACATGAGCGAATTTATGGAAAAGCATTCGGCAGCCCGCCTGGTAGGAGCCCCTCCGGGATATGTGGGATATGAAGAAGGCGGCATTCTGACCAACAAAGTCAGAAGAAAACCATACAGCGTCATCTTGTTTGACGAGGTTGAAAAAGCCCATCCCGATGTATTTAACCTTTTTCTCCAGCTTCTGGATGACGGCCGTCTTACAGACAGCCAGGGCATTACCGTCAACTTTACCAACACCATCATTCTGCTGACCTCCAACTTAGGATCGGAACTGATTCAGCCCGTTGAGACCGAAGAGGAAGAAAAGGCCATGCAGCAGGGAATCATGGAAGCGGTCAGGTCCCATTTCAGGCCTGAATTTATCAACCGCCTGGATGATGTCCTGATTTTCAACCAGTTGTCTAAAGAGGTTATGCGGCCCATCGTTGACATCCAGTTGAAACGCTTGAAAAAACTGATGCTGGACAAAGAAATTCACCTAGATATTCATGATGATGTCAAGGACATGCTGGCAGATGAAGGATTTAATCCGCTGTTCGGGGCAAGACCGCTGAAACGGGTCATCCAGACGAGAATCCAGGATTTTCTGGCGGAAAAAATAATCCAGGGAGATATTGTCGAAGACAGCCAGGTTCGGATTGTTCTGGACGAGGACAGGAATATCACCATAGACACGGACACTTTAGAGGATCCGGCTGAAGATTAAGCAGGATCACAAAACAAGTAAACTTAACCCTTAAACAACCGAATCAGGCGGATCTTTATTTGATATATGGCATTACTTAAATCCATAGCAGCACTTTTCCAGAAATTGTTACCAACGGTCAAAGCCGTCATATCCTCGCCGTATTTTATGATAATAGCCATTATTTTAGTTTTGGCCCTGATCGTTTTACTGGTTTACAAAATTAGAAAACGTAAAAAAGCTGCCACCCAGGACCAGGAGCCGGAAGAGCAGGAGCAGGAACCGCCCATGGCTCCCAAAGCCCTGGTTTCGGTCTGGAAAACCTATATCAAAAAGATACCGCTTGAATTCAGGCGTGCCATACTCTTGTACCACCCGTTTGTGGTATTGGGGGCTTCCGGGTCCGGAAAAAGCGGGGTAGTTGATGCCTATTCGGACTGGAAGAACCAGTCCGACCAGTTTTACCCAAGTTTTACGGAAAACCCGGACCTCCAAGTCTACCAGGGATCAAAAGTCATTATCCAGGAATTGTCTGCAGCGGTCCTTGAAAACACGACCAATGAAGCCAGAATAGCCCTGGTCAAACTCTGGAAGGCATTTTTCAGGCGGGAAGAAATTACGGCCGTAGTCACAGTGCGGGTCCAGGACCTGCTCAACGACAACAAGGATAGTCTTATCTCCCAGGCTCAAATCCTGAGGGGCAAGCTAAATATCTTGTCCCAGATCATGAAACGGCCGGTACCGGTTCATCTGGCTGTAACATTTATGGACACAGTCACCGGATATGACGCCTTTTTAAACTTCAATGATAAAAAAGGCTTAACCACCCATATTGAGTTTACCAAAGAAACGGACCTGGCTGCCCGGGCATCCAATCTCTTTGAAGAGAACCTGACCCATGCACTGGTGTCAGAATCCTCGTCAAACTACCTGGATCTATTGGCTTATCTTAACCAACAGCCTGAACTTAGCGAAGGGATTGAACAATTTATAAACATTCTGGTCAAACCTGATCCGCTTGCCACAGCGCCCAGACTTGACAGAATCTTTTTCACCTCAGCAAAAGCCAATACTGACACGCTTTCCAATCCGTTTAAGCGGCAGGAAAAGCCAAAACCCTTCTGGCACCGGCACCCATACTTTAAGCACCAGGTGGCTGCCCTGCTGCTTCTGGTACTCGGCAGTTTTTATCTGGGGTTTTCCCACTCATATAAGGAACAGTTTGTCAGGGATTTGAACCAGGAAGTGGCCGACCTTGAACAAGAAATTGTAATTACCCCTGAAAACAACAGGGACCTGGAAAAATTGGCTGATAAGGCCAATGCCATATCCAACCACAGCCTGCTTCCGTTTTTGGTGGATTTCCATCCTGATGCAGAAAGACAACTGCGGGCCGACGTATTAAATTTCATGCGCACCCGGGTGCTCACCCATGAGCTGGATAAGCTTCGAAAAGGCGGCGGTACTTATGAAGACGTCAGAATCATGCTGGCATTGATCTATGCATCAAACAGCAACCGGCTGGGTGATCTGATACTTGATAACCCGGATCTGTGGAATGAAGAGACCGGCTTGTCCAAAAAATTTATAACCAGCTACATTACACTGGCGGATTCGTCCTGGGACACGGCAGTTTCCATGACAGACCTGACCTATGAAAAGCCGCCTGTCCGTGAAGAGTCACGGCAACTCAAACTGTTTGTTAATGCAATCAAGGATATCGAAGCCAATGGTTTTATTGCAAAAGACAGGTTTGCCGCACTCAGGCAAGAAGCCAAAATACTTTTTCAGGGGGTGTCTGCAACTCCTAAATCAGGGCTTCAGGATGTACTGCTCTCCTTGTTGAACGAGGAAACCGTCCTGAACTTAAGAATTTATGGCAAGACCCAAAATCAGGACAATCAGGACATTCGCCTGGCAGATTTTCTCTATAATTTTGAGCAACTAACCTATGACTATCCTGCCCCCGGCGATCTGAGCATGACTAAATTCTTTGACAACATTGAAGCCATGCTGGACTTCAAAGAGATGTCATATAAAAAATTCCCGGTGGATATTGACGGAAAAAGCATCTGGCTGGACTTGCGCCAGATCCATCATACCCTCAAACTCAGCTGCATTATAACGTTCATCCGGGAATACATAACTGACAATGCCTATCCCGGCGGATATTCCTTTTTCTCACCGGATCGAAAATACCAGGACCTCAATGCAGCCTTATCCACGGAAAATAAATTTTTCTTTACAGCCAAAAAAGTTATTGACGGCCGGTACACCCAAAAGGCCTATGATGAAGATGTAAAACCACCTTTGGAAAGAGTCCCGGCGCTAATGGACAAACTGCCCTTGTCTGACGATGAAAAACAAAGATTGTCCAGTTTTATCTACCGGGAAGCTGAACTGTATGCCCAGCGGTATGCCCAGGAATACACCAAATACTACAATAAATTCAGTATCCGGGCTGATTCTTTAGGTGAACTCAGATTTATTATCAACCAGATATTGCTGCCCATGTCCCAGTTCCAGGAATTCATGCTGACCCTTAAAACCAACCTGGATCTTGAATACGGGAAGAACGACTATTTCAATCCTATTATGATGAACCTGAGCTCTTTAGGATTCATGAAAATCATCATGCAAAATGAAAAGGATTTCTTTCCGGAACTTGAAAAATACAAATCCATTTTACGTATGCTGTTGGCTGACCTTGAAACCGATGGTGCAACCATACCGCCTGAACCGGGATCACAAACCGCAGACCTGAACAGGATTTTATCCCCGGCCGCCCGTATTACCCTGTCTATTTTCAGAAATGACACCGGATCTTATATGAACCTGATCAAAAAATGGTCTACCAGTGTAGGCGTCCCGGAGCGTATGGGATACCCGTTCCTTGAACCGGTGTATCAGGTTTACAGCCTTGGTTTAAACGAACTGAACACCCAGGTTGCAGATATCTGGACCAGGCTTAAACTGCAGTATCTGGGAAAAGATCTGGAAAGCTTTCCGTTTAACACCAGTGCATCCAAAGATGCTGACCCTCAGAACATCTTAAAGCTCATGAAGAAAGACGGCCAGTTCTGGACCCAGTTTAATATGTTTATTGCCCCGCTGTGCCAAAAGGTGAACGGCAAATGGCAAAAAAGAGATTTTGAAATGGGCAGTATCAGCCTGCCCGATCGTTTGTTGGACAATGTTAACCGCTTGACCCATTTGTCCACCCTGCTTGTTAATGATAAAAATGAACCCCAACCCTTGCTGGTGGACATAAAGGCTGATATTCTGCCTAAAATAGAGAACCGGATACAATATGTTATATTGACCTACCTGCAATCCGATACCAGCGCTGTATACGGATTCAACCAACGGCCGGCCTGGGAAACCTTCAAGATCAATTGGTGGAAGGAAAGCCAGTCCTCAATCGGTGTTGAGTTTTCTGAAGGTGAAGACAACGAATTCAAGGTTTACAGGAACGACACCATACCCAAGTCATATTGGAGTTTTTACAGACTATTGCAGAAAGCTAAGCTTGATCCTGTAAAAAACGCCTGGACCTGGCACGTTGATTCACCAGAGAACCTTAACTGGAAACGAGCAGTAACCTTTTACATAAAAGAGGATCCGTTTCTGGTATTTAAAGAGAACAGGATTGACCAATGAACGCATTTAAAAACCCAAAAAGAAGATCCCCCGGCCAAGCCATGGCAATTCGCGGCACCTTTTTAGGGTTGATGTTCATCCTTGCGTGTATGGTCATGGTAACTTCCGGATGCTCTTCAAAAACCCCTGAAGTCAGCTTTAAAATCAAATCACAAAGGATGGCCAATGAAGGACAGCCCGTTTACATACTGGTCAGAACCATCAACGGATCTGAATTTGTAACGGACGATTATGACAGCATTGCCGCCTTGTTCCATGCCTACCCAACTGATGAAAGTATCCTATCTACTGAATTTATCATTCCGGGCAAAACCAAAAAATTCACGGTGACAAAGCCCGACGGCAAAGACATTGGTGTTTATTGCATGTTTACAAAGCCGGAGGCCCAATGGAAACTGCTGCTCCAAAAGCCCCTGGATAAAAAATATGTCATTGTTTTGGAAAACAATGAAGTTCAGCTCGATTAACAGCCCAACCCCCAGGACCAGGAAAGGTCAGATAAATTAGAATGCAATATCGGTTGAATCATATTTTAGACACCCTCAAACAGGACAGTGTTTCGGCTGGCCAGCCTAAAGGGCCGACCGAACTGGACTGGTTGAATCAAAGCTATATACAACCGTCTGACTTTTTCAAGGATCTGATGGAGGAGGTTCAGGCAACCTGGAACCTTAAACTCAAAAGCATCGCCTTTACCCATTATGACTTTTACTACGATATCTTTAACAAGCAGGGAAAGGCCGATGATATTGCCTACATTTATTATGACGTCAATGGCAATCGCCAGGCTCTGACATACAAGGCTTTAAAAAATCTTGCGGACCAAAAAGCAAATCAATGGTCAGCCAAAGGGGTCACTGCAGGTGCCACGATCTTACTGGTACATCCCACTGGACCCGACCTTTGCGTCAAGGTGATTGCCGCTCTGAAACTGGGCCTGACCATCTCCTTGGGTTCACCATCCAGGCCCTGGCTGCTTAAAAAACAGATTGAGGACTTGGAACCGGACTTCATTTCGACAGCCAGAGCATATACAGCCCTTGTTGCAGATAATAAAGACAGGCTGCTTGAAGCCATGCCCCAAACATCCAAGGCGCAAAATGACACACAACGCCCCCAAGTCTACCATACCGGCCAGATTGCAGCCCGGTTGTTTGATTTCTCTTTGCCCACACCACTTGAACCGGTTGAAATTTCCTGCGATGAACTTTATCTCAACGGATTGCGTGATGGCATAATTGCCCTGAACCTCCAACCGGGACTTGTGATATCACTCCCTGGCTGGCCAGGCAACCGGACGCAGCCCTTTTTGATTTTGTCGATTCTTTTGACCCATGCAACTTTTTTGGATGTCAAACCCAAGCAAATTGAAAATGCGCCAAAAATGTTTGCACAAGATCCGCCTGATGTTATTGGAATCAACAGGCAGCTCAGAAATTTTTTATGGGAAAACCCCGAAGAATTTCCCTCCTCATGCAAGTTCTGGTTTCGGCACCAGGGGACCGACCTTGATCTTGATAAATGGCAAGCCTTTATCATGGAAAAGGGCCTTGAGAAAACATATACAGGTGTCCTAAAGTACCATGCCCAGGCTGGTGGTCTTATTGCTTTTTCAAGGCACAGGAAAGGAATTACAGGTGCCCATGTGATGCCCTCAGCCGGTATGAACTGGCACATCGCTCCCCTGCCTGACACGGCCATGATGCCGTCTGAAGAATTCGGGGCGCTCGCATTTACCACTAACGGGCTTGAAAGGACCACCCCCTATTTATTTATTAAAAGCGGGGTTGAATGGATATGCCCAAAGTCTTATCTTAACCAGAAGCAGGACAGATACTACCCTGTTGAACTTGTAGAAACCTTTTTAAGTGAACATAAAATCTGCAGGCATTTTCTAATCATTCCCACCCCAAGAGTCGCTGCAGAGAACATATCCCATGACCTTGTGGTCTTTATCGGATCAAAGGTTGGCACGGATCATGCTAAAATGAAAGACATGATACAAAAAACAATCATAGACAACTTAGGCAAAGAGTATTGCCCCGATTATGTAACCTTCCTTCCCATAATCCCCCGGGTGCTGCCTGACGGAACACTGGACAGGGAATGGTGCAAAAAAGAGCATATTGCAAACAGGTTGTCCCACAAAGCCGGCAACACACTTTTTAAACAAGTGTCCAGGTTAAAGGAAATGATGTTAATTCAAAACAAAGTAAAGATATCCGAAATTTAATTTAAACAAAGGAGGATGTATGGCAATCCAGGACGAAATACCCAAATCAAGGTTAACCCTAAGGTACAAAACCGAAGTAAACGGGCAGCCCGAAGACCTGTCTTTACCAATGCGGTTTATGGTGATGGGTGATTTTTCCAAAGGGAGCTCCAAAGACAGAAAAGTGGATCTGGAAGAACGGCAGACCCGCAATATGGACGGAACCAATACCGATGCCATAATGAAAGACATGGACCTGAACTTAAGTTTCAGTGTGGACAATAAAATTGACCCTGATAAAGAAGAAGAGACCCAGGTAAACCTTCCCTTTACCAGCATGAGATCCTTTTCACCCGATGAAGTGGCCGAGAATGTCCCCAAAATCAAGGGTCTGTTGATGCTCAAAGAGCTGCTCCAGGAAGTTATGTCCAATGTGGACAACAGAAAAAGCTACAGAAAGCTTTTGTCTGAACTCATGAGCAATGAAGAAGCTCTCAAGAGCATGATCGGCGAGTTGGAAGGCTTTGAAAGTTTTAAACTCCCAACCAAACAAGACAAAGAATAAGGCGCATTCTTGAAAGGAGTATCAAATGGCTGAAGAAACTAAAACAGATGAACAGACCCAAGAACAAACGTTAGATCTCAAGCGCTTTTTGTCGAGCATGAGATTAGACACCGAAGTCAGCGAACCGGTACCCATGATTCAAAATGATCTTCAAGAGATCAAATCCGATGTCAGTGAAGAAGACCGGTTCATTTCAGGAATGGCAGCCTTGCTGCTCAATGTCGAACCCGTAGACGGTAAATTCGACAAAGGCGGTATTCTTGAAGCAATTTCCAGCATTGATGAAATGGTCAATGCACAGATCAATGAAATCATCCATAATCCTGAATTCAAAGAGCTTGAGTCCAACTGGCGCTCTTTGAACGATCTTATCCTCAACACCAATTTCAAGGCCGATGTCATGATCGACATCCTTGATGTGAGCAAAGATGAACTCTTTGAGGATTTTGAAAACAATGCAGTAGATATCACAGGCTCTGCCCTGTTTAAAAAAGTATACGTAGCGGAGTATGACCAGTACGGTGGAAAGCCGGTTGGTTCTCTTCTGGGCCTCTATGACATGAAGCACACACCTGATGACGAGTTCTGGCTTAGAACAATGGGTAAAGTTGCCGCAGCCAGCCATGCTCCCTATGTCGGTTCCGTATCCCCCCAGTTTTTCGGATGCGATTCCATTGCCGAACTGGAAGCCATCAAAGACCTTGAAGGGCTGATGAACCATCCAAAATACGGTTCCTGGAACAAACTTCGGGATTCTGAAGAAGCAGCCTACATAGGACTCACCCTTCCTAAATACGTATCAAGGCTTCCTTATGACCCGGATACAAACCCCTGCCGTAAAATCAATTTTACTGAAGAAGTGCGCGGAGACCAGGATGAAGACTACCTTTGGGGCAGCGCTGCTACCTTGTTTGCCCAGAACATGGTCAGATCCTTTGAAACCTCCGGCTGGTGCCAGTATTTGAGAGGCCCCAAAGGCGGCGGTCTAGTCAGTGGCCTGCCTGTACACATGTTCAATATCCGCGGTGAAGAAGAAATGAAGGTACCGGTGGAAATGATGATTCCCGACTACAGGGAACTTGAATTTGCCAACAGCGGTTTCATGCCATTGATTTACAGGAAAGGCACCTCTGATGCATGCTTCTTCAGCTGCCAGTCCATTAAGAAACCTAAAAAGTTTAAAGATCCCAAGGATACTGAAAACTCACAGTTGGTAACCAACCTGTCCTATACCCTGTCTATCACGCGTATTGCTCATTATGTAAAATGCATCATGAGGGACAATATCGGATCCTCTGCTGATGCCGCTTATATCCAGGATTCTTTGAGCAAATGGATTTCCCAGTATGTAACCACTATTGTAAATCCTGATGACGCCACCTTGAAATACTATCCGTTCAAAGCCTACTCCGTGAACGTTGAAGAACGGCCCGGTATGATCGGTTGGTACGACTGCAACATTTCAATTCTGCCCCATATCCAGTTTGAAGGAATGGATGTTGAGTTGAAACTGGATGCAAGGCTGGGATAATCTGACACGATAAACTAAGTTTAATTATACAATTTCCATAAAAGGAGAAAAAAATGGCTGAATTAAGTTATGACTGCAGTGTAGAGCAGGGATTCAACTTTGTAAAAGACGTACAGGATCTGGTAGGCCACATCACTGCCCTGAAAATCGGGGATACTGAACTGTCCGCCGATATCGGCGTAACAGATCCCACTGACATCTCAGGGGATAAAGTCAGTGTTGTAGGTGTTATGTCTTCAGTATACTGGGAAGGCGGCTATGCTCATCCCATTTCCTTTGATGCAAAAATATCAAACACAAACCAGACCTCTGTTGCCGGCCTGACGCTCAACACCCTGTCCAGCACAGAAGTTACCTTTCAGTTCAACGTATATAAATACGATAACGCCAACAAGACTTACTACAAATGCTTCCATGCCAATGAAGCTGACTTGAGCGGTCTTGTGGAAACCAGTGGCGGCGACCTGGTTCTGTCAATTGACACAGACCCGAGCATGGAAGTGCGCAACCCCTTGAATTTCCATCTGAACGTATCCATAATGCCTGCAGAAGAAGAGCAGGATCTGCATGTAGCGGTATCCAACTCAGACAAATTTGTAAAAGTCTGGGGCGTTCCCATAAGCTAAGTAATTGAACCTTTGCAGACTTAAGGGTTGCAGTACAGTACCCCTTAAGTCTGCCTAACCACCTTTTTACGGACAAAACAAAAGATGGCAGATACATTGGCAAGGGTACACTGGAAAATGGGGCAGAGCATTCTGCCTGATTTTTTTGTAACCCAGGAAGAATCCCTTCTCAGGGACACCATTCTCAGATTCAAATCCATTGGGGTTCCATTTTACGGCATCGGATCCCTTGAATGGAACAGCACCTTGATCTCCGAAGGGGTGTTGTCCATCACCCAGATGACCCTGGTCATGCCGTCCGGACTTTTATTAAATGTTCCTGAAAACGCCCGGGTCACGCCCTTTAATTTAGGTCTTGTAGGCAGTACACGCGTATCGGTCTTCTGTCATTTTGTCATGGGCACACAAAAGGCCGAGGATGGATCAGACGGATGGCAGGACGAAGGCTCTGAAATCCCCAGGGCATATTATGACTTGGTACTTTCCTCGGAGCAGAGTACCCATGGCATACACGAATCCATGAAACTGGCTACTTTTGAAAAGGATCCGGACGATGTCTGGCATTTGTCTGAAGAATACATTCCGCCTTTGCTGCGCATCGGAACTACACCGTTTTTTGAAAAAAGCCTGAATGAACTGGAAGATGTTCTGGAATTCTTCCGTATCAACCTTGGTATGGAAACCTCAGGCTATTTGAGTGGAGATGCCTTGATCAGCAGCAAAAGCTGCATGAAAAGCAGCCTTAAGATGCAGCGGTTTTTGGCCAATATAAAGACCCAGGTTCATTGCCACCCCTATTATCTGTACGAAGCGCTGAACGACTTTTACACTGAAATCTGCTATTACAAAAAAATTCTTCCCGAATACGCCACCCATCCCTACAAGCATGACCAGCTTGCAGAATGCTTAAACCGGTTGGTCATCCCTTTGATAGAGCAGATGAAGATGATTGAATCCAAATCTCCGTATCTTTCCTTTGAGTATAAAGACGGGATTTTCCATTTGAATCTGCCCCAGGAGATCCGAGCTGCAAGGGAAGCTTACTTCCTTATCCAGAAAGGCCATGTCGGGGACCAGGTGGATTTATCGGACTTGAAACTGGGCAGTATGTCCCGCATTTCCATGATCCACAGGATTTCCTTGCCTGGTCTGCCCTTGAAGAAAGTACAGCGGCCGCCCTTCCAGCATTCTTTTGGTGCAGAAGTGGAATTCTTCAAAATCATGGAAGGCGAAGAGTGGGACTATGCCTTGAGGGATCTATCCCTTGCCTTTTATAAAAGAGATCAGCTCGAAGGGGTTGAATGCTTTTTATACTGGCGGTAACAGGAGCGCAATTCCATGGCATTTATGAATAAATTCATCCCTTCGGAAAAACGAAAGCTGGCCCCGGAAAGGTACGAGGACATTATCCAGAACCTGAATAATATCCTTAATACCAAAAAAGATTACGGGGCGATTCTAAAGGATTACGGAATCAGGGATTTAAATGAATTCAATAATAAAGAAGGGATCATAAAAATTGTCATGGAAGAGGTGCTGCGGAACATTGAAACCTATGAACCAAGGCTTTCGGTTAAGGAAATTGAAAGCGTGGATTCAAACTCATTGTTCCAGTTATCCTTTAAAATCAAATGCATGGTAAAGGATGAAAAGCGCTCCTTGAATATGGTATTTGATTCCATCATGAACAGTTTTATTATCAATTAAGGGGTAATCCATGGGCAGCCTTGTATGTAAAATCGAATTGCACAAAACAGACGGAGTTACGGTTACGGTTGAAAATTCCGATGACAGCATTACCCAGACCATGGTGCTTAACGGGACAACCATCACCACCACTTGTGCCGGCAGTGACGATACCAGTACAATTACCCAGGCAACGGACAGTATTACAATTTCATGCAAAGATTTTGTCGTGGATGCCGAAACTATTACATGCAAGTCCTCAAGTGATACGGCAATGACAAGTGAGGGCAAATTCGATATGGAAAGCAGTGATGATTTCTCAATTGCCTCATCCTCAAAATTTACAACATCCTCTGATTCCGATATGTCTTTGACCGGCAGCAAGGTGGATATAACCGGCAGTTCAGGTGATGTGTCCATTTCAGGTACAAATGTCAGTGCATCCGCAGACTCGAACGTAAGCCTTGAAGGCGGCTCCAACGCCACATTGTCAGGCTCTGTGAAAGCAAGCGTGGAAGGGGCATCCGTCAGTGTAGAAGCAGACGCAAGCCTAAGCCTTAAAGGGGCCACAGCATCCCTTGAAGGAACAGGCACAACCTCTGTATCAGGCAGCATGGTGAGCATCGGATAATGGATTACAACGACACATTATACAAAGCATTCTTAGAATCCATGAATGATCTGGATAATTTCCGGATCGCCTATGCATCAGAACATACTGGGCTTTCCCTTGACCGGGAAGACCCGGATGTACGACGGCTTATCGAAGCCATGGCTTTTTTCTCGGCCCGGACCCATATTGCCGCAACAAAGAACGTAACCCAGGCCAGGCTGCGCCTGTTTCAGCAGGTTTTTTCGTTTTTGCTTTCTCCCATTCCCTCCATGGGTATTGTCCAGGCAGATATTACAGGACACCTCCAGGACAAAGCGTCCTTCCCTAAGGGAACAGAGTTTGTTTTTACGACTGACAAAGGGGATTCGGCATTGTACCGGAGCATGGAGGACTTAAATATTCTTCCGGTCAACTTGGGTTCTGCAAAACTTATCCCCATGCCGTCCAAAGGTTATCGCCTGATGCTCACCTTCAGGTCCATGTACAAACGAAAGGATGAGATTGAAAGGCTTTCCCTATATATTGATTATCTCAATGATTATCAGAACTCTCTTTATGTGATGGACAGCCTTGCCACTTCTTTAAAATCCGCTTTTATCACATTTGATGAAAGGGTTGATGAAACCACAACCGGGACACCCTGCAAAGTGGGGTTCGGCAACCGGACGGAAAAAAGCAGTAAAGCTGATACAGAACCGTTAATGCACCCCATCCAGGAGTCCAGGTTCTTTTTTCATTTTCCGTCTCAGGGGTTGTTCATGCATATTGATGTACCAGAGGTGCAGCGGTCCTGGAAACAATTTACAATATGTATTGATTTATCAGACGAATGGCCGTCCAAACTCATTATCAACAAGGATATGTTCAAACTGTTTTGTGTCCCTGTGGAAAACATTAAAAAGGCACCGGCAGATCCGATATTGTACGACGGCACAAAGGACAGGCTAAGTATCCGGCATCCCGAACAGGAAGCCAGGTACGAGCTCCAGCATATTAACGGGGTTTACAAAATCATTAACGGCAGCACCACCCCCCTTAGGCCGGGCGTATTGGCAGGGGGCGAAGGCTCTTATGAAATAGATTACGGGCAGGCGAACGGAAAAAGCACCCATGCCATTAACCTCCATTACCCGG
>JAKSAU010000586.1 GCA_022361535.1 Desulfobacterales bacterium | reverse complement strand
TAATGGAAATATTGATCGGGGTATGGCACTGGATTTATGTTACCGGAGCATCAGCACCCAGCTTCGGCAAATGCTTATGGAATACAGACCGCCAGATCTTGACGCCGATGTTTTAAAGCGGCTTAACAGATTCATGTCGGAGAAAGGTGTGTCTGATACCGTCATCACACAACTGGATACGTATATAACCAGAAATGAGGAGACATTGGTTTGATCCACTAAAACCGAGGTAAAAACACCAACTATTCTGCAACATATAAAAATCTTACCTGTTGCGGAATGGACCTGATTCTATAAGACTCATACTAAGAAAGGAAAAAATAATGATCAAAAAAACAACAATATTAGCATTTATATTTCTAATGACAGCAGTTGTTCCGGGCTCGGCCCAAACGCTGACCTTAACCACAGGTGAATGGGCGCCTTACACCTCGGAATCCATGGAAGGTAAAGGCGTTTTTACCGAAATTGTTACAGCGGTATTCAACGAGATGGGTAAAGCGCCAAATTATAAGTTTTACCCCTGGAAGCGATGTGAAAGTATAGTAGGTAATGGAAAAGCCTTTGCAGCATTTCCCTATATCATTACCGAGGAAAGAAAGGCCAAGTTTGCATTTTCTGATACAGTTATGGCTTCAAGGGAAATGTTTTTTTATTTCGGAGACCGCCTGGACGGCGTTGAATGGCAGGCTCTTGAAGATCTTAAGCCCTATAAAATCGGCGGGACAATCGGATATCATTATGAAAAAGCTTTCAACGCTGCCGGGCTGGACGTGGATTACAATCCCAAAGAAATTGCCAGTATTAAAAAACTTCATGCAGGTCGTGTGGACCTCGTTCCCGTGGACGAAATTGTTGGCCGGCAACTCATCAAAGCCACATTTCCCCAAGAGACCGGAAAATTCAAGATGCTGGCCAAGCCCAACACGGCAAACGACCTTCGCTTGATGATCAATAAAAACGATGCAAGCGCCATGGCCATGCTGAAAGAATTCAATAAGGCACTGGCGGCAATCAAGGCTAACGGCAAGTATCAAGCGATTCTTGAAAAATACGGACTAAAAGCAAATTAAGTTGTATCGTGTCTGTAATACGTTTTCCGTATTACAGACACCCTTTAAAAGACACGTTTATTAAACTGACTCCATTCAAGTCTGTGGAGTTTGACTTTCAAACCCGTTCGAGATAGCTATTAAAGCTGAACCAATGAATGTAAAAAAGTTCGGAGATATATTTATCTATGCAATTATTGACAGGTATATTGCTCTCTCTTTTTTTATTATTGTCGAGCACCTGCTATGCGAACAACACTATATCCCAAATTGAATTTATTACCGGGGAATGG
>JAKSAU010001249.1 GCA_022361535.1 Desulfobacterales bacterium | reverse complement strand
CTCAACCAGATGATTAGGCGTCTTTTTGTTAAACGCAAAATATCCATCATAACTGCGGATTTGAAATACAACTTTATAATCCCGGGCATTGAATTTGTGCTGTTTTAGCATCCACCTGGCACTTGTATGTTCAATGAACCAGAGATCAACGTTCCCCCTGTTTAATTCTTTAACAATCTCATGCGCTGCATTCTCACCAAAAAAATACAAAAACTGTTTTTCTGGTACTCCATTTTCACCTAAAAGAGTCACAGCAAAATCGTCTTTGACCACACCAATTGTATACCGTGCGGCATCTTCAATCCTGTCAATATGGATATCTTTGTTTTTCAAGGCTATAAGAGAATACGATCCCTGGGTTACAGGTCCGGCCCACTTGAAAAGCGTTTCTCTTTCTTTTGTTCTGACAGTACCAAAAATGCAGGTATTGGCTTTACTCAAAGCAGCACGATACCCTCTTGCCCAAGGAAGCAGTTTAATGTCATCCCGGGTTTGCCAGGCATTCATATTTTTTAACACTTCAACCAGGACATCTATCCATATGCCTTTGAGTTCACCATTTTCCCCGTAGTTATAAGGTGGATAGTTTTCAGTAACAAAGTCGATATCATCGATTGTAACAGATCCTGTTGCAAGTCCTGTAGAGGGGATACTAAGCCATACTCCCAGTATAATAGCTAACCATGCTTTAACAAATCGTATCAAGACCACCGCCAGCCTCAAACGACGAAAACCCCCTCGTACCGATTCCGGTATTTAAGGAAATCGCCGATTGTCAAAAATAATTTATATGATTTTTGAATATGATTTTTATTTGGGTTGATTCTACCAAATACCCATTTGAATTGTAAACCCGTAAACTATAAAAGTCTGCATACATGATTTTGCAACATTTACAACTTGGGCCAAGGACACTCGGCATCAGTCAGAACGTATTAGGCCCGAGTACCAGTGAAACGCCCTTAAAAAGGAGCCAAGGCTATAATGCCAGAGTGTCCTATAACAGACGATTAAACATATTACCTGTCAGACTTATTCGTCCCTTGGCTTAAGGCAACCAAAGAACAACTCAAATTTTGTTATTTCAGTTTTTGCTCAACACTTTCCACTTTGTCAGCCATGGTCTGGCTGCGATCTGTACGTGAGCCCATTTTAATAATCGTATGCACGCGCGGCGCCCCCATCTCGTGAACCCGCTCATGACATTTTTTCACTGTCTGGAATACAAGGTCATAGTCTCCCTCAATGTTGGTACCATTAGGATGAAGCTCATTTTTAAGCCCCGCAGCCTCTATAACTTCATGACATGCAGCCACGTATTTAGACAGGGAGACCCCGCCACCAATAGGTACGACACATAAATCCACGATTACATTCATTTAGTCTTTTCTCCGTATTAGTTATTAATTCTTTGCATTGTAGCCGGAACCACACTGTCTTGCAACGGTTGCGTCCAAAACGTCTTCTCGATCTGCTTGGTCAATTAATTACAAAGTATTGCATCTGTTTTCCACATCTCTTCTTTCACCTTTTCAGTCAAAAAAAGCACTAAATTTCAAACTGCCCTTGACAAGACATCAGATGAGTGTAATGAGTATATAAGATATCAAACTTAAAAGATCAACTCAAACCTTTGGAGGAGACGGTCAGATGGCATCAATGATTCAAAACAGAGGGCTGAAAATCGCCTCGGAACTCTATGACATGGTTAACAATGAAGCCATTCCGGGTACAGGTATCGACGCTGACCTGTTCTGGAATAAGCTTGAAGATATTGTTAATAAACTGGGTCCGGAAAATAAGGCACTGATCCAAAAGCGGGATGAGTTACAGAAAAAAATCGATGCCTGGCATCTTGATCATCCAAGCCTGCCCATTGACGCCACAGCCTATAAAGCGTTTCTGTCAGACATCGGCTATCTGGTTTCGGAAGGTGAAACCTTTCATATCACCGTGGACAAGGTTGACGCTGAAATTGCAAGTATTGCAGGGCCCCAGCTGGTTGTGCCAGCCTCAAATGCCCGTTTTGCATTGAATGCAGCCAATGCGCGCTGGGGAAGCTTGTATGATGCATTATACGGTACAGACGTTATTCCTGAAACAAATGGATGTGAGCGTACCAAAGACTTCAATTTCACCCGGGCTGAAAAAGTCATTGCCGAAACCAATACCTTCCTGGACAAGGCAGTACCTCTTGCCTCCGGTTGCCACTCTGACGTTCTTGAATATTTTCTGGAAGAAAAAGAGGGTAAAAAACACCTGTGTGCACACCTAAAATCGTTAGAGACCACAGGCCTTGCCCAGCCTGAAAAACTCATAGGATATAAAGACGACACAACCACTATCCTTTTAAAAAACAACAACCTTCATATCGAGCTGCAAATTGACCGGGACCACCCCATCGGTAAAGTCAATATGTCAGGAGTCAAAGATGTCGTTCTGGAATCGGCCGTAACCACGATCCAAGACTGTGAAGACTCCGTTGCGGCAGTGGACGCTGAAGATAAGGCCAATGTATACCGCAACTGGCTTGGATTGATGAAAGGCGATTTATCCGTCACCTTTGAAAAAGGCGGCAAACCCATGACCCGTAAGCTCAATCCGGACCGTACGTACCTTGACGTGAACGGTAAAGAATTCTCCCTTATGGGCCGCAGCATGATGCTGGTCAGAAATGTAGGACACCTGATGACCATTGATGCTGTTCTGGACAAGAATGGAGACGAAATCCCGGAAGGCATTCTCGACGCCATGGTAACCGTACTTTGTGCCATCCATGACTTTAAACGGACCGACGGTATGTGCAACTCCCGCGAAAAAAGCATTTATATTGTCAAACCCAAGATGCATGGGCCTGAAGAAGCAGCCTTTACAAACAAGTTATTTGCCCGGGTAGAAGATGCTTTGAGCCTTCCTGCCAACACCATTAAAGTGGGTGTAATGGATGAAGAACGGCGCACTACGGTCAATCTCAAGGAGTGTATCCGCCAGGTAAAAGAGCGTTTGGTCTTCATCAACACTGGGTTTCTGGATAGGACCGGTGACGAAATTCACACCAGTATGGAAGCTGGTCCTGTTCTTCCCAAAGAACAGATCAAAACCCAAGCCTGGCTGCCCACATATGAAGACTGGAATGTGGATATCGGACTTGAGTGCGGCCTTAAAGGCAAAGCGCAGATCGGTAAAGGCATGTGGCCAAAACCGGATGAACTTGCTGAAATGGTTGCCACAAAACAGATCCATCCCATGGCCGGCGCCAACTGCGCCTGGGTACCGTCCCCCACAGCTGCCACCCTCCATGCCACCCATTACCACGAAATATTGGTGGAAAACCGCCAGGACGAACTGAAATCCCGTGTCAGAGCAGACCTGGATGCAATTCTGACTCCGCCCCTGATGCTTGAAAACACCCTGACCGATGAAGAAATTCAGACGGAATTAGACAACAATGCCCAAGGCATTCTCGGATACGTGGTCCGGTGGATCGATCAGGGCGTAGGCTGCTCAAAAGTCCCTGACATCAACAATGTTGGCCTGATGGAAGACAGGGCAACCCTTAGGATTTCCAGCCAGCATATTGTCAATTGGCTCCATCATGGTGTCTGCACTGAGGAACAGGTGCTCGAGACCTTGAAACGCATGGCTGCTGTGGTTGACCGGCAAAATGCTGGCGACAAAAATTATACGCCAATGGCGCCGGCTTTTGACGGTGTTGCATTTATAGCCGCCAGTGACCTGGTTTTCAAAGGACGCCATCAGCCAAGCGGGTATACAGAGCCCCTGCTTCATGCACGCCGCAGCGAGGCAAAAGCCAAATAAGAGAAATGCTGCCGGGTCCGACACACCCGGCAGCAACAAAATATAAATTGACAACCTCATTACTTTAAAGGAGACGTTCCATGCAGACCATTAAGCGACTCAGCCACAGCGACGCTTTAATCCTTATTGACGGCGCCCGCGAAAAAGCCAAAGAAATCGGCATCCCCATGTGCATAGCCATTGTTGATGAATCCGGCAATCTGATTGCCTTTGAGCGCATGGATGGAGGGAAAGTCACCAGTATCACCATTGCCACAGACAAAGCATATACAGCTGCTGCTGCTAAAAAAGCCACCCATGACTATAACGCAGCATGCGTTCCGGGCAGCCTGGCTTTCGGCATCCATACCATGATCGGCGGACGTCTCTCTGTTGTCGGCGGCGGTCTTCCGGTAATTGTAGATGGTGACGTTGTCGGCGGTATTGGGCTGAGTTCCGGCACCCCGCAGCAGGATATGGACTGTGCCCAGGCCGGTATTGACCATTTCATGAAAACTTATGGTGAATAACCGAACTTAAGAATTGTTGTTCTTCCTGAAACGCCGTCTTTGCCTTCTGCCTTTTCTCCCATCATCGGTAAAAGATAACACAAGGCGGCGTTTCTTTCCTTTTTGACCTTAAACAAAACATTCTTTTTTATTTCATCGTGCGCTTAGGAGCAGGTACAATAGCAGCCGGGATCTCTTTTGGGGGCTTAACCAGTTTTTTAATATCCTGTCCCACACAAAGCAAAACAGGTACAAGTATCAGTGTAACCGGGGTTGCGATCAATTCTCCAAAAGCCAGGGAAATAGCCGCCGGTATAAGATATTGTGCGTTTTCGCTGGTTTCAGACATCAAAGGCAGCAACCCGCTTACTGTTGTCGCGGTGGTCAAAAATACCGCCCGGAACCTTGATGTCCCTGCCCTTACAAGCGCCTTGGACAAAGGCATACCTTGAGCTTTCAAATCGTTGAACCGGGTGATCATCACAAGGCTGTCATTGACTACGACACCGGCAACGCCCAACATTCCGAAAAAAGACAGGATACTTAAAGGATACCCTAAAAACCGGTGACCAAGTGCCGCCCCCACAAACCCAAAAGGAATCACGGACATTATAATAAACGGTTGGCTATAAGATTTCAACGGGATGGCCAGTAGGGCATATATGGCAAGACAGATAAATATTAGAGCCTTTATCATTCCGCCCCGTATCTGAGTAATCTCTTCAAGTTCTCCGCCTTCTTTAACGATCAATCCGGGATACCGGCTTGCCAAACCTTCAAGGGTGTTGTTGTTAAGATAAGCCATAACCTGTGACGGGCTAGTTTTCTTTTTATCGATAGACGCATGGATCGTAACAGTCTGCCTGCGGTTTTTACGATGGACAGCACCCGGAGCTGTTTCTGTCTTGATTTGTGCCACGGCAGGTAAAGGTACGCGGTCTCCTTGAGGGGTTTGGATACGAGCAGCCATAAGGTCACCCATGTATCGGCGCAAATTCTCCTTGTATTTGACAAAGACTTTTACTTCACTTCCCCGGCGCAAAAACCGCTGCGCCTCAAGCCCGCCAAACGCATCACCAATCTGGGCCGCCAGGTCAGAGATACTCAACCCCAAGTGCCGTGCATACGGTTTGAGAACCAAGCGGATCTGGGGCATGCCCGTGTCAAGATCAGAGTGGATATCATTGACACCTTCCTTACCGTCCAAAGACAACATCAAATCAGCTACTGCATCTTTAAGTAGTGCCTGGTCACGAACCGACACCTCCAGTTCAAATCCGCCGCCTGTGTCATACGCACCTGAAAAGGTCAATTTTCGAACGCCTTCCAGATCTCCTACTTTTTCTCTCCAGCGTTTAAGGGTTTCCATGGTGTCCATTTTCCTAACAGCCTCTGGCTGGAGTTCCGCCCATATTTCCACCTTGCCCACATCTTCCAGTGAAGACATGATCTTTGCAATGGGGGGTAAAAAATCTAACTGCGAAGTCTTTTTAACCTCCTGGTTGATCTCAAGGGCAGCCGTTTCAATAAGATCCAGATTTTTCCGGGTCAGGTGCATGGGGCTGCCTTTTATCATCTCCATGTTCACGGTAATAAACTGCCCGGGCACTTCAGGAAAAAATACAGTGCGAATCTGGTTTTCATATATCATGCCCATGGTGGCTATGCTGAGAGCAAAGAGACAGGCAATCGCGGTATACCTGTGGTTTAGGGCAAGCTTGAGAACTGGTGTGTATATTTTATGTTTAACCCAATCAAGCCCTGTACGGGCATATTGCTGGAGCTGTCCCCATATGCGTGCAGGCAATTTTGATTTTGAATTGTCTTTTAAGTTAAGAGGAACCGTGCTCAAGTGAGCAGGTAGAATCAACTTGCTCTCCATAAGAGATACAGCAAGAGAGGTAATCACAACCACTGAAAAGCCTGCAAAAATCCGTGCCAAATCATTGTCAATGAGCAACAACGGATAAAAAGCAGTCATAGTCGTAGCGCAGCCGAAAATAG
>JAKSAU010001282.1 GCA_022361535.1 Desulfobacterales bacterium | reverse complement strand
TTTTATAATCATTCAAATGATGAAATGATTTTTAGGTCTCAGGGTAATGATAGATTGAAATTTAATCCTCAGGGTGATACGGAGGTTTTAGAGAATTTGACTGTTGATGGTGATTTAACTGTAAATGGAATTATAGAGAAAGATTATGGATATTTTGATTTTAGTCAAACTGATATTAGTGCTGGAAATATGTGTGTTCCTATATCTGATGCGGAGGGGACTGGAATTACATATAATGGAGGAGCTGGGACTTTTACGTTAGAGGCTAATAAGAGGTATTTGATTAATGTTAATATGCATTTTACTGATATGAATTCTTCGGAGTATGTGAATTTTCAATTAGCTCATAGTGCTGGACCTCAGTATGAAGGTAGTGAGGGGGTAGCTTTTTCATCGACTACATCATATACAGATAACTCAATTCCTTCGATTTCTTATATTGCTGAGGCAACTACTGATAGAGTCTATTGTGTTTATATTAAAGGAGATAATGCAGATGCGAATGTTGGTTCAAAAGCGCATATGACTATAATGGAGTTTTAAGATGATGAGAAAAAATGATGTGTTAAATTTGGGGGTTGAGAGATGGTGTTGAAAATGGATAGGAAGAATTTTTTGATTGTTGGTCTTGTGGTTTTGTTGCTTGGGACTTTTGTTTGGATTAGTGTTGATAATTATCGGAAGGGGCAGGTTGAGATGAGGCAGGTGGCTTTTGAGCAGGGGGCGAGGTATGGTTATGAGAGTGCTGTTGTTTCTGTTATGGAGGTTGCTTCTGGTTGTGAGGTTGTTCCTTTGAGGAGTGGGAATTTTAGTATGAATGTTGTTGCGGTTGAGTGTTTGCAGCAGGGGGGAGGTCAATGAAGTTTTTTAGAGATGTAATGGGGGTTTGCCGGTGGCAGGCCTTTTTGTAAGATGGGAAAGGAAGTTTAAATTAGATGCTTTTGGTGCGAGGGCTTTAACTCTTTTCCTAGCTGGGGCTTTGTATGTTTTTTCTTTGCCTGGTGTTTTGGCTTTTGATACTTATATTAATAATTCTGATATTTTTGTTGAGAGGTTGGGAGTTGGGACGAGTAGCTTGGATGGTATTTTTAATGTTGATGGTGATGCTAAGATTTTGAATGGGGATTTTGTTGTGAATAGGGATTTTACTGTTGGATACGAGAATCTGACTCACGGGAAGTTGAGGTTTGATGATTTAACTCAGAAGCTGCAGTTCTCAAATGATAATGGTTCGAATTGGATTGATTTTACTGAATTAAATAAGGCTGGAATTTCATGGACGCCACGGAGTAATCCTGTTGATAATAATTGGCTTT
>JAKSAU010001081.1 GCA_022361535.1 Desulfobacterales bacterium | reverse complement strand
GCCAGCGGTCCGGTCGCTATTGTCACAGGCAGGTAAACCAGAATAGAGATGCCAATCAATATGATAGAAAACCTTAAGGGACGGTCAATGACAACAGTCAACTGCCTTCTGAAGGTCTCTTGGATGAAAGGGAAGAAATGACAAAGGAGCGTCACCAGTGCATTGAATGTCAGCAGCAGCCACAAGAACCATAAGGGACCGGCAGTGCCAAAACCGGATCGAATCATTTCGAGCCAGAACTCTCCATAGCTGAGGTTCGTTCCGGTTATCAGCCCAACTTGGATTTGTGCCGGGTAGTAGGCTATGGGAATCAGGAAAAAAACACCGAAAATAAATGGAATGCCAAGCCTTGTAAAACGGCCTGTAAGGTATTTTTTGATTCCCTTTTTTGCCAGACTTTGCCAGACAAACATGCCTGAGATAAAATAGAGCAAGGGCATGATGAACGTTTCGTTTAAAGCCGCTAACAGATCAAACCCGATCCAGCGCTGTTCATTTACAACCGGACTGTGCGTCATTACAGGGTTCTCAAGATTAACGAAAGCGAATGTGGTATATGCGAGAATTGCATGATGCCATAATACAAGAGTCACTGTAAATGCGCGCATATAATCGAACGCGATCTGCCGCCCGGCAGCTTTTGCCAGGGATGCACCACCGCTCACTGGCAAGAACAATTATTCAATCCTAAAAAGTTCAATTCCTTCTCAAGGTATGTTTTTGCCGATTCCCATATGGTCGTACGCCCCAGAAGTGAAAGACCGATATACCCCCGTACATGTAATTTTCCATCCTCAGATATGGAGATGTTACACTTGTAGGTTTTACCGTTTTTGGGATCGTAGATGTGCCCGTCCACCCACTTGCCGTTGTCGAAACGAAAGTGACTGAGCAGTTCTATTCCCACCATGGGGCGGGAGCGCAATGACACGTCCGGATTGTTTGAATCCAGCCGGGGTGTGCCATTGGGGCCTTCCTCCTCTCCCGGAAGGTAATTGGGATATTTTAAGGCCGCAATACTTCCATGGTATCGCTCATTTTTTTTGAAAATCTCAACACGGCAGTCTTTTTCCTGGGTTATCCATTCACCAATAATATCATCCCCTTCCACAGCCCGGCATAAAGATGGAAGCGTAAGCAGACTGGTCAATGTAATGCTCAGAATAATCGTAAGGTACAATCGGTTCATTACAGCGCTATCCTCCTTGGAATCTGACAACATTATTTTATTTGATTACCTGTTTTAGGTGTCTTTCGAAAAGGGTGTCGCCTCGATAACTGAAATATAATCTTTTGTGGGTAATATTCGTGAGAGGTTAAATCCTGATTCTTGTAAAAGACTTTTGAATTCGTCTTTAGTTCTTTCTTTCCCACCGCCCATTACCAGTACTTCAAGATCCATGAGCTTAGCAATTGAAAACTCATTTCCTGAAGGGACGATACCTTCAATAATCAATAGTTTGTCTTTTTCAGTCATGACTTTTCGGCAGTTACTTAAAATCTTTTTGCATTTATCATCTGACCAATCGTGAAGAATGTGGGAAAACAGATATGCATCGCTTCCTTCGGGTACAGCGTTGAAAAAGTCACATTCAACAGCCTCCATCCGGGATTCAAGGTGATTGGCCTTTATAGTCTGACGTATCTGGGAAAGCACATCCGGTAATTCAGCAACCCGGCCATTGATTTGAGGCCGAACCTTGAGAATTTCAACCATGAGATTCCCGGCCCCGCCTCCGACATCTGTCACTGATTTAATACCTTGAAAATCATAGACATCAACAATCGCTTTGTGGGTGATAGAGGCTTTATTTGCATTGGCCCGGTGAAATACCTTTGCTTCATTCGGGTTTTCTGCAAACCAGTCAAATACAGGTTTTCCAAAGGTTTTCTCAAAGGCGGGTTCTTCTTTTTGTATGCTGTATAAAAGTTCATCCCAGAGTCTGTTGTGCCAATCCGATTGAAACAATAAGGCCGCAGACTTTAACTGGTTTTCTATGAGACAATCACTTAGAGGTGTGTTTGAGAATACTTGATTGGATGTCTCTTTAAAAATACCGATCCCGGCCAAAGCTCTTAACAGACGATAAAGGCCTGATGGAGATGTGTTTGTTTTCTTTGCAAGATCTTTTATTTGCATGTCTTCTGCTGCAAGGATATCAGCGATTCCAAGTTTTGCTGCAACATAGATTGGTTTGCTGATCCATTTGCTGATGATAAACTGCATCATTTTATTTTGTGGCATGTTAGCACTTCCCCCATAGGCTGTTCACTCGTTCCAAATTGAACAAAGCCGCACAAGCATTTTTATGTGTGCTGTATTTTGTTTTCAAACAGATTGCTTAAGATCCGCTTTTTTTGATCAGACGGCGAAGCCTCTCAAAAATGAAATTCCAGGAACACACACCAACAATAGCCAAGATCGCCAAAGTATAGAGACAGATTGCTATAACTGTTTGAGTTTCCAAAATATTTTCATAGCTCAGTTGAGTTTGGTTGGTTTCCACGTAAGCCCTTAAACGGACGATCAGTGGGCTTTCTCTATAATCTCTTCCAGCTTATTCAATTGCCATCTCATCCAACAAGCGTGGCAATTGATTGCCAAAATACCCATCTAAATTAGAACTTGATGGCTAACAAGGGTACATCCATTTGGGTGATTGAAAGGGGTGATTTTAATTATTTGGTATAAAGAATGAAAACTTCGTACAACGATTAGCAAATAAAAAGACGTAAGAAACGTATGCTTTAAGAACAATTACCAGTAAGGTGTGTCATTGAACCTTTTGATTTCGTTTTCTAATTCCAAAGCCTCTTTTTTATTTTGAGGTATTGGACTTTGGGTGCCATCTGCCGGAACGATAAATTCTTCGACCCATTTTAAAGGCAGTTCAAGTTCGTGCAGTGCAAGCTCGGAGGTGAAAACTGCCACAGCTTCAATACCTGGCATTACGACGATAAATTGTCCCTGATAGCCTAACGAGTTGAACCCGTATTGTTGCAGATACCAGCCGTATCCGTAGTGATCCGCCACAAATCCTTTCCAGTTCATTTCTGCCTGTGCTGCAGTGGAGGCGTTGATCCAGCTTTTCGATAGTATCTTTTTGCCATCCCATTGCCCGCCTTTCAGGTACAGATACCCGATTTTTGCCATGTCCCTGGGGCACATGACAAGACCGTGGCTTCCGTTCGGTAGGCCTTCATTGGTTTTATTCCAGAAATATCTGTCCGGGGTAATTCCCAAAGGTTCAAACAGGTACTGGCCGGCAAAACTTTCTACATCCAGCCCGGCTTGTTTTAAAACAGCCGTCAGCACAATATAATTCCCGGAACTATAGTTGAACATCGTGCCGGGTTTGCAGGCCATCGGCCTTGCCAATACATATTCAGCCCAGTTGGGACTCATCTCCATCTGGTATTCGGGGTTACCGTCATAGGCCATACTGGTTTCTATTTCAGGCCAGTCTATACCTGCACTCATGGACAACAGGTGTTTCAGACGTATTTCATTTTTTAAAAGGTCAGGCTGATTCTGAAGATGGGTAAAAAAGTCAGATATCGGTTGATCAATGCTTTTGAGCACTCCCCGGTCAAGGGCGATGCCCACAAGTGCAGATATAATCCCTTTGGTGGAAGACCACATCGGCCTGGTATGATCCGGTTCATTCCGGTCTGCTTCAGCAACGATATAACCGTTTTTTACCACAAGTACACTATTGATATAGTATTTTCCGTCATTGATATGGCGGAACATTTTTACCAGGTGACCGGAATGCATCCCCTGCTTTTCAGGTGTTGAATATTTCCACCCGTTTGTCGGCCAATATTCAGCGTGCGAAGTGAAACTGAACTTTGGGTACTGATCCTGAGCCAGCAAAAGGGTCGGATATTCAAAAAGAAAGTGACCACAGGCAAGCAAGAATAAAAAAATCCGGATCATAATGACTCTCCTTTATCCTAAATTTGATCTATACATTGAAGCGTGGAAATAATCCTGTT
>JAKSAU010000326.1 GCA_022361535.1 Desulfobacterales bacterium | reverse complement strand
TGCAGGCAGCAAAAAATCCGGCTCTTTTGGTTCCATGGAGAGTATTTTCCGGGAAGCCATGAAAAAGAAAAAGTAACTTACGAAATAGTACTCAGTGAATTATGCCCCTGGTTCTCTAAGACCAGGGGCTTTTTTTTACCCAGGCAAGCCCAATACGGCCCAATAAATGATAAAGGGGAAGGCCTATAGGCAGCAGCCGCTCCGTTACCGGGGTAAAATATGCCAACCTGGATAATTCCCGGAACAAGGTGTTCATGTCCGGCACTTCAAAAAGAATATCCCGGCCTTTTCTGCAAAGACCCCAGTTTTGGGCAAGTCTTTTGGTTGCATCTTTTTTTCCGGTCATTCTCAAGGCAACCTGGAAAGGGCCTTGGGGGTTATAGGGGGCGGGCCATTCCGAATTCATTGATTTGACTGCGGCATCTGCCAATTTTTTTCGCCATAGATCAGGTAAAAACTCAGGGGTATTTTTGTCAATTGAAAAACAGTCTACCCCAGGCAGGAATCTGCGGGTGTGGCTGCAGGCAACAGGGCACCCTGAGAAGAAAACTGGCCGGATGCCAAGAGGGGCAAGGGCAGAGGCAAACAACTGGGCTTCAGAAACAAGTTTTCCATTGATTGTCACACGCTCAATTCGTGACGTAAGGGTGTGTGCCAGGAATCCACCGGATGCAGAAGGGGCATGCATACCTATCATCATCAGGCCTTGAAATTCTTTGGGATTACCCATGCCCAATGCAGGACCGTTTTTGTATCCTTGTTGCAGTTCTACCCCGGGATGAAGTTTTGACGGGATAATATTATAGCCGGTACGATGGAAATCCTGAACTCGTATCCGTTCAACCCCGTATTCATATAAGGCTTTTGCCACGGCAGTGATGTCCCGGGTCATTTCTAAGCAGGCTTTGGGCCATCCCTCACCGAAGAGTTTGGCATTCTGCCTTTGAGTGCAGCCTGAGCTACCCTCAATATCAGCGATAATAAGAATTTTTCTATCTGCCATAACGGCTGTTTTCATCCTTCCCATGGGAGGTCGTATAAAAATGCTATCCTATGCTGACGGATTCTTTTTAGCAAGTCATGGAAAAATTGTTTTTACCCTTTCCAATTGAGTATAGAGTCTGCTATCCTGCCTGACAGAATTCAAAGGGTGTGAACCCGTAATCCGTTTACCGGAAACCGTGTTCCGGAAATTGTCGTGAAAGGAGGGGTCGCGGTAATGGAACAGGGAAATGAAACCATCCTGTTTGTTGATGACGAGGACTACCTGGCAGAGGTGGGCAAGGAAATGCTGGAAGATTATGGATATAAGGTGGATATTGAGACCAGTCCTGCAAAAGCCCTTGCACTATTTGAAAAGGAACCGGATAGGTATGACCTTCTCATCACAGACTATACCATGCCGGGAATGACCGGTGATCAGCTCGTGGAAAAACTGCTTACAATCAGACCCGGCCTGC
The DNA here is from genome assembly GCA_022361535.1 of Desulfobacterales bacterium. Next base: position 22,946 of record JAKSAU010000326.1, on the reverse strand, counting down.
CTGTTATTCTCTGCTCCGGTATACGCTTGGCCCAGGATTTGGAAAACACTAAAGGGATTTCCAGAATACTTATGAAACCCTTTGATATGGACCAGTTGATTGATATTGTCAGAGAGGTTCTGGATACCCACGCCAGTTGATGAAAATGTGTAAAGTGGCTGCTTATACCATGCCGGGCATGTTTGTGACTGACTTTGACGGCACCCTTCTTACAGATGAAAAGCAGATTCACCAACAGGATCTGGATACTCTGGCAGGGTTAAGGACGGCAGGTGTCGTCACCGTTATTGCAACGGGACGAAGCTTGTTTTCATTCAAGCGTGCCCTTACCCAGATGGGACTTGAACAAAAAGATCTGCCTGTTGATTATTTGATTTTTTCGACCGGCGCAGGTATCCAATGTCTAAAGACAGATTCCCTGATTCGGTCCTATGCAATATCCATTGAAGGCATCCGGAAAATAATTGCGTATTTTGATAGTCTTGGGTTTGACTATATGGTCCATAAGGCTGTTCCCGACACCCCGCATTTTTTATTTAGATCCAACAGCCAAACGAACCCTGATTTTGAGCACCGGATTAGGCTCTACCCTGACTTTGGCAGTCCTTTGAATGGAAATGATGATTTGTTTAAGCAGGCCACAGAAGTGCTTGCCATTGTTCCGGGCGGCTTGCCCAGAAGTCAAGTAAATGCTATCCAGTCTGACCTTTCAGAGTTCAGTGTCATACATGCCACTTCACCGCTGGATCATCAATCTTCCTGGATTGAGGTATTTCACCCAAAGGTATCAAAAAGCAGTTCAGCAGATTGGCTTGTCCGGCATCTTGATCTTTCGCAGGCCAGTGTAACGGCAGTAGGGAACGATTATAATGATGAGGATCTTCTGGAATGGTCGGGTAACGCATTTTTAGTGGAAAATGGACCAAAGGATTTAAAAGGACGGTTTAAAGCGGTTGCGTCCAACAATGCCTGTGGGGTCACACAGGCAGTAAGAGATTCAGGCTTATTAACAGGGGCTTAGTTGGCCTCATCTTCCCACTCGTCTTCGATATCAATGTCCGGATAAAGTTTTGAGCAGCAGTCCGGACATATGCCATGGGAAAAGACCATATGATTGAAAAACTCTTCTATCTGCTGCCAGGTTTTATCCTCGCCCCTTATACTTTTGCAATTGGCGCAGATTGAAATGGAATGTTTGGACGTTGACGGGGTCTGTTTTAAAAATTTTTGGTATTTACGGCGCAGTTCAATGAGTTTGGTGATATCCCTTACAACGGCAATTGCCCCGGCATAGTGATTCTGATCGTCATACATGGGGCTGCAGGCCAGTTCTACATGAACCTGGTTGCCATTGAGATTAACAAGCTGGATCTCATACCGGCTGGTCAATCCTTTTTTTCGGGTTTGGGTTTCTTTTAATATGGTAGTAAAGCTTTCTCTTGTGGAGATTTCCACAAGATTCATTGTGCACAGCTTGGTCGAAGAATACCCGGTCATGGCACTGAACGCCTGGTTCGCAAAAGTGATGTTTTCCCCCGCGTCTACGGTAAAAACTCCTTCTGCAATCTGTTCGGTGATGGTTCTGTAACGGGCCTCACTTTTTTCCAGGCGTTTTCTGTATTTTTGGTTTTCCCGGATTAGATGCTGGGTTTCAATGACTTTTGCGATGACATGGCGGATCATGTCGAGGTCTTTGATGGGTTTTGTAATATAATCTTTGGCCCCCATTTGAAGAGCCGCGATAACATCATTTTTATTACCAGCCCCTGATACGACGATCATGGGGATATCCGGATCATAGTTATGGATGGTGGTCATAACTTCGATACCGTCCTTAACAGGCATTCGCAAATCCGTAACCACCACATCCACATTTTCCCGGAAAAATATATCAAGACCCACATCCCCGTTTTCAGCCGTAAGAACCCGGTACCCTTCATCACTTAAAAAGGATGAAAGACTTTCCCTTATGGAAATTTCATCATCTATGATTAAGACGGTTTCTTGATGCATTACATTACTTTGACTGAAATAAGCCGGATATGGTGCCAGGTCCATGAAATCCAAAGCTTTTATTGATACTGGATTGACTATAACAGATTAAATTTTAAAGTCAAAGGTCTTTGATTAATAGTTGCATATCCCTAACTGCCGTGTCCATACCCGTCATAACGGCTTTAGCCACAATGGCATGGCCGATGCTGTATTCCTTTATTTCAGACAACCCTTTGAATGCTTTGATTGAATTATAGCAGATACCATGGCCGGCATGGACCCCAAGGTTCAATTTGGTGCCGATTTTCGCTGCATCAACAATCCTTGAAAACTCTTTTTGCCGGTCGAAATCGGTTGTGGCATCGCAAAAAGCTCCGGTATGGATTTCAATGGAATCCGCATCTATTTTGTGGGCGACCTTGATTTGATCTAAATCCGGATCAATGAAAATGCATACTTTCATGTCTGCATTTTTCAAGGTTGAGACCGCTTCGCGGATATGGTCCTGGTGGGTGATAAGATCCAGGCCGCCTTCTGTGGTCAACTCTTCCCTTTTTTCCGGGACCAGGGTGACGGTGTCAGGTTTTATATCCAGGGCGATACCAAGCATTTCGCTTGTGGCAGCCATTTCAAGGATTAACCGGGTTTTGATTACCTGTCTTAGAATTCGTACATCCCTTTCCTGGATATGACGACGATCTTCTCTAAGATGTACCACGATGGCATCGGCACCTGCGGTCTCCGCTGCCAGGGCAGCATGGACCGGTTCGGGGTATTGGGCGCCCCTGGCTTCTCTTAAGGTTGCCACATGATCTACGTTTACTGCTAATTCAGCCATTTTTCTATCCTTATTTTTTTGGGATTAACACCGAAATTTTGACCGGTCTGGCGGATTTTTCCGCTCAAAAGGCATCAAGTCCCTGGTTCTTTTCTAATAATCGAAGCAATTCAATGCTTTTCTGTTCCATCTTTTCAGCGTCACTATCACCGGTTTCATGGTCGAACCCAAGCAGGTGGAGTATTCCGTGGATAAGAAGTTGGGACATGCGTTCGTCCATGGAGATTTCAGCATCTGACGCTTCCTGCTCGGCCGTGTCGACAGATATAACAACGTCTCCAAGCAGACCCGGGGTGATATCTGAAAACTGCCCCTCCTGCATGGGAAATGACAATACATTGGTGGGTTTATCCTTTCCCCTGTATGTCTTGTTCAAATCGCGAATCTCCTGGTCGTCGGTGATGACTATGGAGATTTCATGGGCATCACAGCCCAAGGCGCTTAAGATCTGTTCTGTCTTTTTGTGCAGGGACGGGGTTGGGAGCCTCGCTTCTTGCCGATTGTCTATCAGTATCCTTAGCTGTTCCATTTTTTTCTTTCTTCTTTTCCTTGAGTTTATCCTGGGCTTTGTCCGTATATTCGATACGGCTGTGATAGATGGAAGTCAGGATATTGTTAAAGCTTTTAGCGATCTGATGCAGATCTTTGAGCGTCATTTCACACTCTTCCAACTGGCCGTCGGCAAAAATATCATTGATGAGCTCTTTAACCCGGCCTTGAATCCTGGCAGGGGTAGGGCGTTCAAGTGCCCTGACTGCAGCTTCAACCACATCTGCAAGCATAACGATGCCAGCTTCCCGGGTCTGGGGTTTGGGCCCTGGGTATCTGAAATCTTCTTCATTGACGGTTTCATTACCCGAATTCAAGCTTTTGTTGTAGAAATATTTAATCAGTGATGTGCCGTGGTGCTGGATGATTCCTTCAATGATTTCATTGCCAAGCTTATACTTTTTTGCCATCTCCACGCCTTTTTTGACATGCCCGATAAGGATGAGGGCGGACATAGAAGGAGAAAGCTTGTCATGCCGGTTTTTACCGTCTGCCTGGTTCTCGATAAAATACATGGTTTTATCCAGCTTACCGATGTCGTGGTAATAGCCCATGACCTTGGCTTTAAGGCTGTCGGCTCGAATGGCAGAGGCTGCCGCTTCTGAAAGTGTGGCCACAATAACACTATGGTTATAAGTGCCCGGTGCTTCGATCATCAGTTTTTTGATCAATGGTTGATCCAGGTTCGAGAATTCAAGGAGTTTGGCCGCCGTCGTATAGTTAAACAACACCTCTATTAAAGGGGTAAACCCAACTGTGAGGATGGCTGCAAATACACCACCGCCAATAGCAAGAGTCACTTGTTTGACAAGGAGCATGGGGTCCAACTGGGGTTGGCTTAAGAACCCAAGGGTAATGGCCAGAATTCCGTTGAACAGGGCCAGCTTGAATCCTGCAACAATAAAATGGCGCCGTTCATCCCTTTCCTTGATCCAGTAAGCGGCGGTAATGCTGCTTAAGAAAAAGAAGACAAAGACCTCGAAACTGGCACCAAAGGACAGACTGCACAGAATGGAAAGCACAAGCGTGAAAAAAAGCGCGATGTCAAATCCCAGAAAAAGACAGGTGATCATTGCTGCTGCGGGTATGGGAACCACCATATAAATGGCCCTGGAGGCCAACCCTTCAGGCTGTTCCGGGTTTGCAGAATGGGCGATGTAAACGGCAAGCTCGGCAAAACCAACGTATAGTACCAGGCCCAGAGCCAAAAAAATCATGTGCCTGTTCATGTCCCGGATTAATTTTGGATGGTTTTTAAGGAACAGGTAATAGATGACAAGAATGAGTATACAGATGAGCATGGTAGTACCGCTTACGGAAAGGTAGATATCCTTTTCCTCTGCTTGCTCGTTCAATGTGTTTAGTTTGATTAATTTGAGCTTATCCACCCGCTCACCTTCACGGATGATCATCTCTCCGGCTTTAATCTGGTAGAGAATCGGCTTGATATTTGCCTGGGCTTCCTGAATCCGTTTCTCGGTTTCATTTTTATTCAGGGTGATATTGGGCCTGAGCAGGCGCTGGCTCATATCCACAATCAGGCTGGACAGACTGTAATTCACTTCTTTGAGCAGGGGTTGTCCCACGATTCGGACCATGGTCTTAGCCTGGTCCGGGCCATAAAATACTTTAAGGTTTGTGACGACCCGTTCCTGGTTTGACTGGATAGTTCTTAAAGATATCCCTTTTTCCTCTTCTGCCAGGAGAATCTCTTTATTGGCAACAATACCGTTTTTCAGGATTTTACCTACTATAGAAATGATGTTCTGACTGATATCATCCGAGAAGCCGTGTTTGAACAGAATCTGAAACGCCCCTTTTGAGATTTCCATCCCGAGTGTTTTCTCAAATTCCGGTTTAAGGCTTAATGCCATTGCAAGGGTGGGTTCCGGGGGCAGTGGTGGATTGAAGTCCTGGTTCCTTTTCTCTACCTCGAATATCTGCCGGCCTATTGCCATGGCCGAATTAACATTGGCAGTAATATCCGTGAGAAGTTTGCCATCGAAATCATATACGGTTCTGATGGTATCCTTGACCTGGTTTTTTTTTGCCAGGCTGATTTCTTTGTCTTCGATGAAAAAATCTCTTGGCGCTTTGATATCTCTGTTGACCACATCACCGATCCTGTAGGCGTATGATATGGTGTTCTGATCAAAGGTCTGGGAGAGGGTAAACAACGCCACGCCCATAAAAAGCATGGCCCACAGCAGGTATGGTGTGGACAATAAAAAATGTCCGGTCTTTCTAAACCAGCCCTCGCTACTTGTTTTTTTCATATGCATCTATGATGTCTGACACCAGCCGGTGCCTGACAACATCTTCCTTGGAAAATTCAATAAAAGAGATCCCTTTTATCCTTTTCAGGATCTTTTTTGCTTCTACCAGTCCCGACCGCTTGCCACCGGGCAGATCAATCTGGGTAATGTCCCCTGTGACAATGGCTTTTGACCCATATCCGATACGGGTCAAAAACATTTTCATTTGTTCAGAGGTCGTGTTCTGGGCCTCGTCCAGAATGATAAAAGCATTGTTCAGGGTCCTTCCCCGCATAAATGCAATGGGTGCGATTTCAATGAGCTCTTGCTCAATATATGCCCTGGCTTTTTCAAAATCAAGCATATCATAGAGTGCATCGTAAAGGGGGCGCAGGTAAGGATTGATTTTTTCAGTCAGGTCGCCGGGTAGGAAACCAAGAGCCTCACCCGCCTCAACCGCAGGCCGGGTCAGTATGATTTTTTGAACGTCTCCCTTGGCAAAGGCCGCCACTGCCATGGCCATTGCAAGATAAGTCTTGCCGGTACCGGCCGGACCGATCCCAAATAAAATGTCATTTTTTTTTATTGCATCTGTATAAGCTAACTGGGCAGGATTCCTTGGCGTTATAGCCTTGTTTCTGGCTGTAACAAGTATCGTGTTTGAAAACAGTTTCTTTAAAGGGGTTGCGTTACCCCTGCGCATGGTATTTATTGCAGCGTCCAGTACCGGAGGGGTCAGACTGAATTTTTCTTCTAAAAGTGCATATAACTGGTCGATCAGGTCAGCGGCTTTATCCACCTGCTTTCCGGAACCGGAAATGGAAACCGTCCCCCCTCTTGAGTTTATTTTTACATCAAAGGATCGGGCAATTTTTTCCAGGTTGGAATTGTGGGAGCCAAAGAGCTTCTGGGCGAGCGCTATGTTTTGAAACTCAATATTTTTCATGGGCTATAGGGTGCATTTTATTTACTTAAAGGTCAATAAAAATCTTGACGTCAAACTTGGCCTCTTGGTATCTGTTTAGGCCCGGGATCGGAATGAAACCGTCCAAAATATGACGCTGGTTTTCAAGCCTTATTTCAAGGCGCCGCTTCTGGGTGCATATTAGAAACATATGTGTCAGGGGGCAGCGAAGAAGAAGGTTTAAATGGCAAGCTATAGGGTGATATGATTTTGATCCTGGGCCTTACTTTGGAATCATAATAAAATTAAGGAAAAATATGAATTTTTTCGACCTTTGTGTTCTGGTGATAGTGGGCTTTTGTCTGATACGGGGGGGCTTTAAAGGGCTGATTGGTGAAGTGTCGGGAATCATCGGTGTGGTGGCCGGGTTCTATGGGGCAAATACCTATTATCCTCATTTGATTCCGTTTATAGAAAAATGGATTGAAACGCCCGGCATTCAAAAGTTGGTTTGTTTCTTTTTCCTGTTTTGTGCCATTCTCATTGCCGTAGGGCTTGTGGCCAGGCTGATTCGCAAACTATTGAAACTTGTCTTCTTAGGATGGGTGGATTGGACCTTTGGCGTTGTATTCGGTGCCGCAAAAGGAGTTCTGATTTCTACCGTCATATTTATTATGCTCACCACCTTTGTTCCTGCCGGAAAAGCCCAGATGACAGGTTCTAAGACCGCTCCCTACCTGGCACAGGTTGCAGATGCCATGACACTTTTTATTTCAAAAAATATTAAAACGGATTTTAACAAACACCTGGAAGGATTAAAGAAAGCGTGGAAACAATAACGCCGCTTCTGGAAATCATCCGCAGGCTCAGGGGAGAAAACGGTTGTGAGTGGGACCGTAAGCAAACCCCGTTGAGTATGTGGAAATGCCTTGCCGAAGAAATGTATGAACTGGAAGAGGCTATTGTCAGTGAAGATGAGGATAATATTGTCGAGGAACTGGGAGATGTCTTGTTCCAGATCCTGTTTATATTCGAGATTTATACTCAAGATAAACGATTTGATTTTAACCGGGTGATTGACACAGTTGCCCAAAAAATGATTCGCCGCCATCCCCATGTTTATGCAACAGCAAAAATTAATTCAGAAGATGAGTTGAATCAACAATGGGAAGAGATCAAAACCCGTGAAAAGTCAGAGGCAGGAAACTCAGAACGCCAATCAGCTCTGGATGGTGTGCCTAAAGGAATGCCTGGGCTACTAAGGGCTTTGAAAGTCTCTAAATCTGCAGTAAAAGCAGGGTTTGAATGGGAGAATATGGGCCAGGTTATTGAAACGGCTGTTTCAGAAATCCGTGAATTTGAATCCGCCTTGGAAAAGGGCGATAAAGATGAGGTCATGCTTGAATTCGGTGATATCCTTTTTTCCCTGGTCAATGTTGCAAGGTTTGCCGGCTTTCACCCTGAAACCGCATTGTACAGATCTACCTCGAAATTTGAAGGGCGCTTCAGAACGATGGAAGCCGCTCTAAAAAAAGAGCGGCTTGATTTAAAGGAGATGGAGCCCGATGAAAAAGAGCGTCACTGGCAGACTGCTAAGCAGACGTTCGAGCGTTTGAAAGACAAGCAGCCTTAAACAAGCTGTTACATCCTTTCAGCCCAGCCCTGCTTTTGTCTAGGACAGGTAATCCCCCCTCTGGAATTTGAGATATTCTGTTTGGGCAGCAACCACCGTTTGGGTGGCGATATCCTTTAACTGGCTGTCCTCTTCTCCCAGAAAACGGGTGTCCTCCAAAAGAGATGCCGCATCGGCATTGATTTCTTCCAGTACAGGTTCAATATTCCTCAAGGTTACTTCCGGGTTTTCAAGCTGGCTGGCATAGTTATCCAGCATCTCCAGAAGTTTATCTGTCTTTCCGGTAACAATGGCAGTAGGTGTCTCCAGGTCAAAGGCCGGGGCTGCTATTTCACCCAATCCCATTGCCTGTGTACCCTCTTCAGCTGACTCTGTTTTGTCCAGCGCAGAGTTGAGAACGGATTCAAACCCCTGTGCTTTTTCTCCGGTCTTGGACTTTTGCTGGGGTTGCCCACCCAGCGCCTGGGTGAGATCATGAATCTGGTTTATGTTGGTCATATTATCCTCCTTTATCTCTTGGGGATATAAAAAGCAAAAGCCATGCCAGAGGGGGTTGGCGATCCCCTCTTTATATTGCGGTTGAAAAACGTTTAAAAAACAGTTGGTTGGGATTGGGCGGGCTGCCGATTACCGGCACAGGAATGATGGAGAAAGGATAAACTGGGAAAAAACTGCAGCCTAACCCAGTTCATCCATAATTGAACCGATCATTTTTTCCGCAACCTGTTCGGCATTTACAGTATACTGGTTAGCCTGAACCTGCTGCTTTAATTCTTCAACTTTCTGAGCTCTTTCTGCCGGCTGTGTTTCGGATGCAACAGCTATTTTCTGAAGATCTCTGGTCGTTGAAGACAGATTAATACTGTCAGATGCAACCGTATCTTCGGCCCGTTTTTCCTGGTTTGATGCAGCATTGCCATTGGTTGCATTATTGGTAGCGTAGCTTTGATTTATGTAATGTTGGGGGCTGTTTGTAACTTTCATGGCAAGTGTCTCCTTAAGATTCCATGTTTGTATCAGCGACCTGACGTGCCAGCTCAGTCATGCGTTCCACAACAAATCTGGAGTCTTCTACAGACAAGGTCTGGACAACTTTATTATTGTTTTCGTCAACAGTGGTGTAGGTAAACTGATTTCTTCCCTTGGAAAAATCAATTTTCTTTCCCAGCTCTTTTTCAATCTGATTGGTAATCTGAGCTTCATCCTTTTCTTTTGGGCCTTCAGTAATGATCCGGTCAACAATGTTACTTGCAACCTTATCAATAATGGCCTGGCGTTTACCTTCAGAAGATATGCTTACACTGTCCGCAGAAACCTTATTGGCATTACCGAACTTATTTTTACCCAGTAATTTGCCCTGGCTCAACTGCCTTGAATACACTTTCAAGACATTCTGTATTTGATATGAAGGAATCTGCATTTTAATTTTCTCCTTAAACCCCCTATCGGTTTAGTGAAATTAAAACTTTAGAATTTTTTTTTAATCATCGAAGTCTCCGTCAGGTCCTTTATCTACAACAATTTTGGAGGCTTTTTCAATGATTTGTTCCCGGGTCCATTCACTTTCTTTCTCGATTTTTTTGGCTTTGAAACCCGGAAAATGAGACTGGGTTTTCATTATTTGATTTATGACTTGGTCAGCTGTATCCGTTGCGTTAAATACATCTGTGAGCAGGGTATATACAAAATCTTCCACGCCTTTTACCATGCGTTCTCGAACCGAGGCGCTTTGGGCAAGCAAGTGGCTTTCAAAAGGAAGGTTCAGTTTTTTGAAATTTCCGCCTTGCCAGTCATTGGCCTTGGCAAAGGCACACATCTTGTCCCAGTTTTCCTGGGTCGCGCCTTTGTCGGCCTCTTTTATGAACTCACCGTTGTCATCCATAAACGCATTGCCAAAATCATTGACCTTGACTCCCCAGGAGATCATCTGAAGCGCTGTGGCAACATTGGCTTTGGTTGTTTGTGTCTTTTGAGCGATCTGGCTGAGGCGATCCGAACTATTGCCTGATGTGCCATGCTGTGCACCGGACACGCCGTACGGAGAAAGGGCTTCATGGATCTGGGCAGTCAACTCGACATTAATACCAGAGTCACTCTGTTCGATACCATGGGTAGTTCCGTTGTTAAGGGCGATCCAGTCCGGAAAAATATTATGTGCATTTAGTCCCTGTATTAAAAACAGTGCTTCTTCATCAGTTGATAACCCGTATTTACCTTTAATTTCACCAACCTCGGTTTCAAGTCCGGCCCAATCGGGTACGTAAGGATACAGTTCAATATTGGCCAAAAGGTTCTGATCGTCAGGCATATGTGATGCATCAATGGCTATGGATGTAATTCCAGCATCAAACAAGGATTGAATTTCAGTTTTTGCAGGCTCTATATCTTCTTCTTTTTTTATACCGAAATGGTCAGCGTGGATAGCCACAGGAATGGTGATGCCCATTTCATTCATATAGGCATCGGTTTGGCGGGCAATGTTCCATAAGCTTGTGGGGCAGTAGGCATTGGTACCCCCTTCCGACCGGGCAATTTCAATGATGATACCTGCATTTGCACGCTGGGCTGCGGCAAGAGCCCCGCGAATTACAAAAGAACTTCTGCCATTGGCTGCAATGGTCATGCAATTGCCTTTGGCCAGCATGGCTTGATCAATATATTTTCCGCTGACAATGAGTGCCTTGGAATTTGGGAAACATTTTTTTACATTAGGCGGTCTGCCATAGTCAAGCACAGCTTGAAACTCATCATTATATAGATTGGCCATGGTATATATCCTCCCATCGTCATATGTCGTCTTTGATCATTAAGAATTATCCCCTTTTTTTGTCATGAAAACACCCTAAAATCAAGCCTTATCAAATAAATGAATGAATATTCAGAAGATGATTCCTGGTTTTAAAAAAAGAAAATGTTAGCGGTTTGAGAAAGCTGTTTGCGTTGTAACTGATTATAAATAAAGAATAAAGTTTCTATATTTTTTGTTAATTTATAAATTTAAATGGGGCTTGACTTTTGTTTTGATCTATTGTTAGATGGGTGAACCGTTATTCATTTGACCAAAAAAGGGGCCAAAGGTGTTGCAGAAAAATAAATCTGAAAAATATCATAAAATATTGAACAGTGCCGGGGCTGTATTTGCGGAATTCGGCTTTTATAAAGCCACTATATCCCAGATTGCGGCCAAGGCTGGAGTGGCAGACGGTACCCTCTACCTGTATTTTAAAAACAAGGACGATATTCTTTACCAGTTTTTAACATTCAAAACCGATGTGGTGTTCGAGAAGATGAATGCGGCCGTTGCTGCAGGCACCAATGCGGAAAGTAAGTTGCGCAACCTGATCCGCTGCCATCTTGAAGAATTCCAGAACGATAAGAATATGGCCATTATTTTTCAGTCGGAAGTCCGATACCTTCGGGATATTGAATCCCAGATCAAAGATATCTCAAAAATGTACCTTGATTTATTGTCTGATATTATTGAACAAGGACAGATTGAAGGATCCATGCGGCAGGACCTTTTTGTGGGGTTGGTCAAACGGTTTATCCTCGGCGCGGTTGAAGGGGTTATTTCAACCTGGGTTTCTGCCCAGGGGCGCTATGACTTAGTATCCATGGCTGACCCGCTGGTGGATTTATACTTGAGCGGCGTGAAAGGCAACTAAACGCCATATAGTATATAAATGATATAAATTTGGTGAACCAGGCTTTTTGCTTGACGGCAAAGGCCATGTTTATTAAAGCTCAATGAGCCTGAATTCATTTTTCAAACATAACGGGAGGTAAGTCAGTATGTCTTCAATTATTGGTCCGGCAAGTTACCAGTTGTTCGGATTTTTTCCAATGGTGATTCTCTCATTTCTGCTGCCAATAGCAGGTGTGGGAGCGTTCGCCTATATCATGGCCCGCAGAATTGCACCCTTGGTACGTGCAAACCCGGACAGCCGGTTTGACAATATTCCGGCACGGGTTAAAAACCTGGTTCTGATCTGGCTTGGCCAGATCCGCCAGCCCAGGTATATGCTGGCAGGTGTTCTGCATATCGTCATCTTTGCAGGTTTTTTGGTTCTTTCCATCCGGTCTACAAGTCTTGTCATCATTGGTATATCAGACGGATTTGTACTGCCTGGATTTGACGGCCCTATTGGTGCCATTTACAATTTCTTTAAAGATTATGCAGCCACAGCCGTTCTTGTGGCATGTATTATCGCAGCTGTCCGCCGCGGGATCTACAAACCCGCCAGGTATGCAGTACCTGAAAAATACGGGCATGATCACACAGCTGAGGCTGTGTTTGTGTTGGGTGTTATCTCCACACTTATGATTTCCGAAAGTCTGTTTGAGGCATCCGAAATGGCTTATGCCTTACAGGAAACCGGTAAGACCCATTTTGTGGCACCCTTGTCCCTGGTCTGGATTTTCAAAAAACTGCTTGCTTCAGCTCCCTTGGGTTTCTTACAGGGCCTTCATATCTTCATGTATTATCTGCATGATGTGGCGTTTTTCTTCTTTCTTTGTTTTCTTCCTATGGGTAAGCATTTCCATGTCATCACCTCTATTTTTAACGTATTTTTCATGCGGGTTAAAAAAGGTAATATCAAACCGGTTATGCATGGCGTTAAAGATGAAGACCTGGATGAACTGGAATCCTTTGGTGTTAAAAACCTGGAAGATTTTACCTGGAAGCACATGCTCGACTTCTACTCGTGTGCAGACTGCGGCAGATGTTCTGACCATTGTCCGGCCAATGCAGTTGGAAGACCATTGTCTCCAAGGTTTATTACCATTAAGGCGCGTGACTTGATTTTCAAAAACTATCCCATGTCCGGTGAGATTTACAATTCTCCCAACATGCTGGTGGAAGATATCTATACAGAGGATGAAATCTGGTCTTGCACTACCTGCGGTGCCTGTGAACAGGAATGCCCCTTGGGCATCGAATACATTGATAAAATGGTTGACCTGCGTCGTGGCATGGTGGATGAGGGTATGGTTCCCCAGTCCCTGCAGAAACCCATGAAAGCCCTTGAAAAACGCGGCAATCCATACGGAAAGATGGAGAAAAAACGTGCCGACTGGGCCAAAGACAAGGATTTCAAGGCCGAGCATACCATCAAAGATCTGAACAAAGAAAGTGCAGAAACACTTTACTTTGTAGATAGTATCACGTCCTATGATGATAATATCCAGGAAATTGCACGCCGGACGTCTATTATCCTTGAAAAAGCCGGTGTTGATTTCGGTATCCTGGCAAAGGCGGAAAAAGATAGTGGTCACGAAGTAATCCGGTTTGGTGAGGAAATGCTTTACCAGGATCTGAAAGAACAGAACACAGAGGCGATCCTGGAATCCGGTGTAAAAGAAATCGTCACTGCAGATCCCCATGCATATAATGCATTGAAAAATGACTACGAAGGGCTTCCCCCTGTCAAGCACATCAGCCAGGTTGTGGCCCGGAAAGTCAAATCCGGTGAATTGGCTTTGAAACCCTGCAAAGATCCGGAAAAAGTCTTTTTCTACCATGATCCTTGTTACCTGGGTCGCCATAACTGCGTATACGAAGATCCAAGAGATGCTCTGGATGCCATTGAAGGGCTGACCCGGGTCGAGATCGAGAAGAGCCGTGACAGATCTTTTTGCTGCGGCGGCGGCGGTTTGATGCTCTTCTATGAACCGGAAGAAGAAACCCGAATGGGCGTGTTGAGAGTAAACATGGCTGCCGAAGCAGGTGCCACAGTCATCGTGACTGCCTGCCCCTTCTGCCTGGTGAACATGCAGGATGCCATTAAAGTGGCTGGTAAAGAAGGTGAAATGGAAGCCATTGATTTTACTGAACTCATTGAGCAACATTTAGCATAAGAAACGCTTAACTGTGTAAGTCTGCCGGATCTGAATTAATGATCCGGCAGATCATAACCCGAAGTTTAAGGAGGCAATGATGGAAATTTTGGTATGCGTCAAACGCGTTCCAGATACTGCTGAGAACGAATTTGAACTCAATTCAGATGGGAATGATCTGGACCGCGACGATCTGGTTTACTCTGTAAATGAATGGGACAACTATGCGGTAGAAGAAGCCATTCAGATCGTGGACAACGTCGGTGGCAGCGTCACTGTAGTAACTGTGGGTGATGACGAAGCTGAAGAAGTTCTGAGACGTGAAATGGCCATGGGCGCAAACAATGGCGTGCTCCTGTGCGACGATGCATTTGAAGGATCTGACGGTAAAGGTATTGCTGCAATCCTCAAAGCTGAAATTGAAAAAGGCAATTACGATTTGATCCTTACCGGTGCCCAGGCTGACGAAGGTGCTGGCCAGGTCGGCGGTATGCTGGCTGCTATGCTGGATTATCCTTATGCATCCCTGGTAAATAAAATCGAAACAGACGGCGATAAAATCAAAGTAGGCCGTGAAATCGAAGGCGGCAACCAGGAAATGAATGAAATTGAACTGCCTTGCGTTCTTTCCATCCAGACCGGTATCAACGAACCCCGCTACGTAGGTATTCGCGGTATCCGTAAAGTTGCCAAAGTTGAGATTCCTGAAAAAGATGCCGGAGAACTGGGCATCGATGCTTCCGCAGTCGGTGAAGACGGTGCCAAGACCAAACGGGTAGACTACTTTGTACCCGATATGGGCGATGGTGCTGAAATGCTTGAAGGCTCCACCGAAGAGATTATTGAAAAATTGATTGAGAAGCTGAAAGCTAAAGGAGGACTCTAATCATGACACAGATTTTTGCATATGTTCCATTTAAAAACGGTGTTGCCGAAGATGTGGCATTGGAGTACCCTGATGCAGCTAAAAAGATTGATGCCGGCGCATCTGTAACTGCTGTTGTAACCGGTTCCGGCGCAGATCTGGATGCCGTTGCAAACGAGATGACCAAATACTACGGCGAAGTCATTAAAGTTGATAATGATGCTCTGGCTTATCCTAACGCAGAAGTCGTTAGAAAAGCACTGGTCAATATCGTTCCGGCCGATGCTATTTTCCTTGCCCCACATGATACTTTTGGTATGGACCTGGCTCCTGGCCTGTCCGTCAAAATGGACTCCGCCTATGCAGCTGACGTTGTTGATTTCGAAGGCATGGACGGCTCTACCCTGAAAATCGTACGCCAGGAACTGGGCGGTGCGGTTTCTACTCATGTGACTTGCGATGCTTCTGCAGGCGCGGTTATTACCGTTCGTCCCGGCTCCTTTGCTCCGGCAGAAGACGGCAGTGCCGGCGGTTCTGTTACAGATAAATCCGGTGATGCCGGTGACCTGTCCACAAAAAGAGCTTTCCTGGAAGTGGTTGAAGCCGAAGTCGGGGATGTAGATATCACCAAGTCCGACGTTCTGGTTTCCATTGGCCGTGGTATTGAAGATGAAGACAATATCGAAGTGGCCCAGGAACTTGCCGATGCCATGGGTGCTGTCGTTTCCTGCTCCAGACCGATTGTTGATGCCAAATGGCTTGAAAAATCCCGTCAGGTTGGAACTTCCGGTCAGACTGTTAAACCCAAAGTTTACATGGCCATGGGTATTTCCGGTTCCTTCCAGCATATGGGCGGCGTAAAGGGCAATCCTTTTATCGTAGCTGTAAACAAAAACCCCAAAGCACCTATCTTCCAGGTCGCTGATGTGGGTATTGTCGAAGACATCCTTGATTTCATGCCTGAACTCCAGGAAGCCATCGAAGATCTATAGATTTTAAGCGTTCCGGAATTCCCCGGACGTACTGATATAAAAAGCCCTGCGGTACATTTACTGCAGGGCTTTTTTTATGTTGACAAGCAGATAGGCCGGGAGTACCATGCACCGATTTTTTAAGGATTTCTTCAAGGGTGTTCCCATGACAGACGACAAAACGAATCTGAATGTGCTAAAGCCTTTTTTATCGCTGTATGCCGCAGTCTTTTTCCTTTTAACCGCCATCGGTCTTCTCAGTACTTATTTAAGTCTTCGTCTATCGATAGCAGGGGTCAGTGTACAGGCTACGGGACTGGTCATGACGGTTTATTTTCTTGGACTCACGGTCGGTACCTTTTACTGTGGTTCCATGATCAGGCTCGTTGGACATATTAGAGCGTTTACTGCGTTTGCCGCTGTGAGCACAGCTGCAGTCCTGATCCATGGTATGTACCTGTCTGTTCCGTTGTGGTGTGTTTTAAGGTTTATCACAGGTATGGCCAATATTGGGATATTCATGGTTCTTGAGAGTTGGCTCAATGAGTGTGCGGAACCCAAAGCCAGGGGCAGGGTGTTTGCCTTGTACATGGTCATGACCTACCTTGGTGTGACCATCGGTCAAAAGGTGCTCACTCTGGCAGATGTAGAATCACAAACCCTGTATCTTGTAGCAGGTGCGTTCATGGTCTTAAGCATAGTCCCCATTGCCACGACCCGGGGTATTCATCCCAAATTGCCGAGACGAGAAGGAATCAGGTTCATTACTATTTTTAAAAAAGCCCCTATTGGTATGACCGGATCCTTTGCAGCCGGCCTTTTGCTTTCAGCCTTTTATGCAATGGCTCCGGTGTTTGCCCATCAAATTAAGATGGATGTTAGTCAATTGTCCTGGTTTATGACTTTAACAGTGCTTGGCGGTTTGTTTTTTCAATGGCCTGTGGGAGCAATATCTGATCGGTTTGACAGGTCTTTGGTACTCCCTTTTGTAGGTATTGCATTTACCAGTGTGGCCGTATACATCTGCCTGGCCGCCAGAGAGTCTGTGAACTTGCTCCTTAGCGTAACTGTCGTTTTTGGGGGGATGCTTTTTACCATATATCCGGTTTCTGTGGCCCGGGCTCATGATATGTTTGAGCCCAAGGATGTGGTCCGGGTGAGTTCTGCACTTCTGCTGGTTTACGGGGTCGGGGCTGTAATCGGTCCCATGCTCGCTTCCACTGTAATGCGGGTGTCCGGAACCCCTTACGGACTCTATTACTATTTTACAGGCGGTGCCATTCTTTTTGTTGTTTTTTCATTGGTTTGGCGGAACCTTGAATCTGTTGAAATTGTTCCGGCAGAAGAACAGGTGGATTTTGTTATAATGAAAACAACGTCAAATGTTGCCATGCATCTTGATCCAAGGCAGGATGTGCCTGTGGAAGAAACCATACAGAACAGTGACTCCCCGGAGGATCCTGAAAATCAGGCGATTAAAAGCACCGGGGGGACTTCAGGTAAATCTGAGCCGGCCTAAACGGCGATCTCAAACCGGATTGCCGGATGGTGCTGGTATCCGGACAGGGTTGTATCCTTATATGTCCAGTCAAATATTGAAGTGAACGGCTTGGTTTCTACAGTGGGCAGGGGAAAAGTTTCTCTTTTCAGCTGATTTTTAAGCCCCTCTACGTGGTTTTCATAAATATGGGTGTCTCCTAGAAACCCCACAAGCTTTCCCTGATCCAGGCCTGCTTCTTTGGCAAGCAGGGTTAACAGCAGTCCATAGCTTGCAATGTTAAAGGGAAGTCCCAGCGCTGTATCAACTGATCTCTGGTTCCAGAGTAAGTTCAGCCTGCCTGCGATAACTGTTACCTGGAACCCATAGTGACAGGGGGGCAGGGCCATTTTTTCAAGTGCAAGAGGATTCCAGGCCGATACGATCATCCGGCGGTCATCGGGATTGGTTTTCAGTGTGTCCACAACCCGTTTTAGCTGGTCAATCCCGGGTGTTGCAGGATTCTGGTCATGGGTAGTATACTCGGCACCAAAATGCCGCCATTGAAATCCGTAAATGGGACCAAGTTCACGCTCTTCCATCATTTTTTCCTGGGTCTCTTTATCATGGCCGTAGGCCACTTTGTCCGGAGAGCACCACTCGTCCCAGATGTGGTTGTTTCTGTCACGCAACCAGTTTTTGTCCGTAATGCCCTTTATGAAAAATTCCAGTTCGCTGGCCACCAGGTGAAAAGGCATATATTTGGTGGTAAGCAAAGGAAATCCTTGGGCCATGTCATGTTCGAACATAGCGCCGGGAATGGCAATGGTGTTGATGCCGGTACGATTTTCTTTAACCGTACCTTCTTTGAGTATCTTTTTTACAATATTTGAATAGGCTTCCATGTGCTGTCTTTTATTATGTTATGGTTTTAAGGCAGGGTGATTGTATCAAAACCGGATAAAAAATCTACCCAAAGGTTAAGGTTCAGTTTATCATTGGATTGCAATTATGGCGTTAGGTGAAATAAAAGGCCGGAATATTATCGTTTAGCCAAAGAGCCGGCGAAGAAAAACAATAAATCCTCCGCCTGATTTTTCTTTTACAAGCTCATCTTTGTAGGTCTGGACAATATACTGAAAATCCATTCTTTTGTCCTTTTTTCTGGAAATTCGTTTGACAAGCTTCTGAAACCGGTTTCTGCTGGCAAGCTCCGGGAGTACCAAAAGTAATTTTACCAGGTTTAATATATTGGTTTTGGCAATTGGCTTTTCACCAAAGATGGCTCCTTTTTTCAAAAAGGAATTGATAAGTTCGGCGTGCTGTAATTTTAGTTTTCTCGTTCGCCGAAGAATATCAATGGCTTCGGTGGTATTAATTTCTTTGATTTGATAGCAGATATTATAGAATGCATTGTGCTGCTCAGGCCGCATCATTTTTTCTCTTATTTCATCCTCATACGCCTCTTTACCGACTTCATTGGGATTGCTTTGAGGGAGGGTATTGTTGAAAAACTGATTGAGCGGGCCTGGTCCTATACCTTCAAGGTCGATAAACGCGCGTAGGGTTAAAAGTGCTGTACCATCATACCTTCGTATGGACTGGATAGCTTTTAAAATATTGGTTGCAGTAAAATTTGGTTTCATGCAAAGAACCCTGACCACTTTTAGTTGTTCGTCGTTCAGGTTTCTTATCCGCATGATCAGTACTTTTGCATTAATCGCAGAAGCGTTTTTTTCCTGGCAAAAAACCCTGACCACAACATTCATCAAAGACCCTTCAGGTACTTCCATTTCTTTGATGAGCTTTTCAATATCGGGTTTGATAAACGAACCGGTGGGGATTACGATGTTTTTCATATCCCGTTTTTCGAGAACCACCACTGATTCAGGCTCAGTTACGGCATCGACAATATCCTTCCGGGACATGTGCGTCCCGGATACTATCTTCTTACTTTTTTTGTCCGTGTTCTCTTGGTCCATCCATTAAAAATCCCAAAAGCGTTTTTACGCGTATCCTATTCATAGGACAGTCGCGGCAATGCGTCAATTCATTTCGATTGAATGGTTTTAGAATTAATTGGCGGAACAATGTTTGGTGACCTTCATAAATTTGCGGGAAACGCATGGGTTTGCTTATAATATTGTTTTATACCGACAGGTTAAAAAAGCTGTCCGGATAGGAGGGGGAAGCTATTTAGAGCTAAAGTGTGTGGTTATAAAGAATAAAAAAAACTGCGGTTTTACCTAAGCAAGAGGTAAAACCGCAGTTGTATTATCGAAAGCTAACCAACCAAAGGTACGGTCAGACCGCCGTCCATAAGGAATAGAACAGAGGCGTCTTTCCCTTTTTCTTCCAGAGCCTGGTCAATGGCGGTCTGGAGATCGGAATAGGGTTTAATAAACAGTTTTGATATGACATCTGGCTCTACGTCTGTGACCCCCCACATCTGGGCCCACAGTCCGATTTCTGCCATTTTAGCGGCTTTGTGGTAACCCAGGACATAGCCTTGCTCGATTTTATCCAGAGCTGCCTTGGGCGTATCGCAGGAGCCTAACAGATCGGCAAACGCTTTACCGCCAATACCGCACCGGCATTTGGCCACAAGGATCATGATACCGTCTTCTTTGAGGGCAAGCTTGGCATTATCAATGCCTTTCTGGGCCTGGTACAGGTCGATATCCTGTGGGAATTTGACCACAGATACCACAATATCCGCTTTTTCAGGAAGTTTGGCGGCAAAAACTTCATTGGCCTTGTCAATGGCAGCATAGAATGAGTCATTGATATGGCCTGAGCATGTGGCATAGACTTTGTGATTTTTGTCCAGGACCGTCATGATGGAGAAGATTTCCTGCTTAACGGTCTTAATGGCATCCACCATGTCTTCATGTACCGGGTTGCCGTCCAGGGCAAGGGCTTTGGCTTCCGGGACCAGGGCCAGTTTGTGGTTCTGCTCAATTGTTTTGTAGCCTGCAATACCGGGAAGAAAAGATTTTCGGCCGCCGGTGTAGCCTGCAAAATAATGGGGCTCAACCGAAGAGATGATAATGAACTTATCCGCTTCAACCCCAGCCTTGTTGACCCACATTTCCGTTCCATTGGAAGAGGTGCCGATAAGGACTTGGTCTGCATCTTTTCTGGCATCATGGACAATGATATTATTTTTTATTTTTTCATAGTACTGTCCGAAGATTTGAATATATTCTTCCTCACTGGGTCCCCTATGGGCGCCTGTGGCAATGATAAAGTTGTAGTTAACCTTGCTCAAATCGTCGAATATAACTTCTAAGACCTTTTTGGTGGGAGTGGGTCTTGTGGCATCATTTACAATAACCAGGACATTCTGGGCACCGTCTAAAAAGTCTTTGAAATTTTTTGAGTTGATGGGATTGGCAATGGAGTTTTCAATGCACTGGTCTTCATCAGATATTTCAACATCGTTGGCTTCCAGAAAGCTGACCTGGATGTCATCATCCAGGGTGGCGCTCATGGAACCCTCTTTTCCATAGGGTACGTCTACCTTCATTAAATTCTCCTTTAGCGTATGGGGCCCATCTGGTTCATCTGGTCCACAAATGTATCAATTTCTGCTTGAAACAGGGTTTTATCTCCGGCTGGAACCTGAACCAGCTTGACTCTCTCCGAATCTATTTTTACTTTTTCAAGGGTGGTTTTCAGGCTTTCCACAAGCTTTTTCGCCTTTACATTGCCGTCATGCTGACAGTCGTCATCAGGACAGATGGCGACCAATACACCCCAGGCCTTATTAAGGAATGGGGCCATGAGCAGCTGGGTTTCAAGACGGCCTCCACACATGTTGACCAGGATATCATAGTCTTTGTCATGGGTTTCGGATTCCGGCAGGCGGGATGCCTGCAGTTCCGGGAAATAAGACCAGTTACAGGCAAAAACAATGGCTTTGGCTGATTCGTGGGAATCTAAAAATGTTTTGGCCCTGTCTGCCAGTTCACTCCTGGAAGTCCCAAAGGTATTTTTAATAAGCGCCGCACCGGCCGGACAAACTTCTACGCAGATGCCGCAAGCCTGGCATTTGGCCGGATCTACCGTGATGCCGTCCTCGGTATGAGACCGTGCTTCGTGGGGGCAAGCACCCACGCAGATCAGACACCTGGCACAGTTCATTTCTGTAATCGAGGTGGTGCCGGGCCCGCGAAGTCCCATTTTTACCAGATCTTTTTTAGCGTCAGTGAATACTTCTGTAAGCTTCACACCGGATGAACAAGCCGCTTCGCACCGTTTACAATAAAAACAGTTGAATAGTTTTTCCGCACTTTGGGGCGTTAGTTCTACATTGCCGGACAACAGGCCAAAGGCCGTAATTATTTTTGCCCTGGGTGCATCGGACTCCCATCCCGTATGTTTGAACATGGGACAGTGCTCAAAACAATATCCGCATCTGATACAGCTGGCCAGAGTCCCTTCCCATTTTTCCAAATTTTCAAAATTCTTTTCTTTGGTTTCCATAAGATTTTTCCTCTTTATTAGCTGTTCACAGAGTATCTTAGATCCGTGGCCGTTACCCAGTTATCAGGTGCTTGCATCAGTTTCCCCGGATTAAGGATGTTGTTGGGATCAAGGGCTGACTTGATGGTTGCCAGCATATTGATTGAGTCTGCCTTTTCAACTTTAAAAGACTCTGCTTTGGACAGGCCGATACCATGTTCCGCAGAAGTGGTTCCGTGGACTGACCTAACATAGTCGTAAATCTCTGTGATGGCTTTTCGTGCTGACTGCCATTGGTCCTCACGATTGGTATCCATAAGGATTTTGGTATGCATACAGCCTGAGCCGCAATGCCCATAGGCGGTCATGATAATATCGTTTTTTTCTGCCACTTCATGAATTTTACCGGCCATTTCCGCCATCTTGGAGTAAGGTACAGCCATGTCGTCTGCAAGTGAGGTGGAGGCCAGGTTGTCATCGTATTTGGATAGGGCAGGGAACAGTTTTTTACGTCCCATAAAGATCTTGGCCCGTTCTTTGGGGTCGTAGCTGGCCCAAATATCCTGGCCGTGGTGCTTCTCACAGATCTTTTTCATTTTGTTGATTTCATAGTCTACAGCTTCTTTTACCTGGCCGTCCGCTTCAAAAATCAGGGAGGCAGCCACTTCTTTGAGGCCCAGATCCATGGTCTTATTAACGGCTTTAATGGCAACGGAATCTACCAGTTCTAGCATTGATGGAATCGCGCCAGATGCCATAATGGAGCCAATGGCTTCGCCTGCATCTTTAAGTGTGTCAAAGTTGGCAACCCCCATGCACCTGTATTCAGGGATGGGAACAAAGCTTAAGGTCGCTTCAACTACAATACCCAGAGTACCTTCGGAGCCGACCATGAGTTTATGGAGTTGATAACCGGAAGCTTCCACCCGTGTGTGAGCGCCCAGAGAAACCAGGTCGCCGTTAGGCAGGACAACTTTCATACCAAGTACCGCATCCCTTGTGGCGCCGTATTTTACAGATCTTACACCGGAGGCATTGTTGGCGATCTCTCCGCCAATGGTGGCTATCCTTGAAGAAGCGGGTGTGGGCGGATAGAAAACACCGTATTGTTTTAAGGCCATATTTAAATCATCATCGACAACCCCGGGTTCAAC
>JAKSAU010000199.1 GCA_022361535.1 Desulfobacterales bacterium | reverse complement strand
GACCCGCCACACGGTCGAGGTGTTCGAGTACTGGACGGTCGGCCTGCGGTCCGATCCGGATGCCCGAATCATGGGCCTGCTGGTGGCGCGCACGTATGACCCGGAGGCCGAGCCCGATGACGCTCTGGTATTTCATATTCCATTCGCAGGCGTCGGCCGCCGGCACGACCCCGGTGTTGATATCGAACGCCACACAGACATTCGGATTCTTTTTTAAAACATCTATCTTTTTCCCCCTCGGAAACCCATGCACATAGATCGTCCGGTCCCGATATCCGAAACACAGCGGAACGACGTAGGGACTGTCGCCATCCACCATGCCGAGCCTGCAAACCGACGATTTTTCAATCACCGCCTCAATAGCCGATATTTCCGTTATTTCCTGGTCTTTTCTTCTCATTGTCCGTGTATCGCCTCCTCCCGGTAAGCGCCATCCCCCTTTCAGGGATCGAGGGGTTCCGACGTCATCTTCTGAAACTGATTCCGGCATTATGGGCTGACAGTTTATTCCCTGTCAATATTGTCCGATCCTTTACCCAGGGTAACCGCATTTGGGCCTGACGCATGGCATAAAAATTTGAAAATGAGTAAAGAATCCTGGCCCAGAGGGCCAGGCTTTGGTTACCCCTATAAGGGGATAGACTGCCTTTTGCCCCCAAAGGGGGCAAGGTTGAGCTGTCCCCATTGGTTCTAATGGTATTTACTCACGGTCTTTGTTGTCTTGGTATTTTATATACTTCTGGATCATTTGTTCGTCCAGCCCTACTGTATCGACACAGTAACCTCTGGTCCAAAAATGATTACCCCAATAGGGTTTTTGTTTGAGTTTCCTATGCTTATTCAAAATTCGAATGGCTGTCCGCCCTTTTATCGTACCAACAAAGTCCGAAACAGATATTTTGGGCGGAATCATTACCAAAAGGTGCACATGGTCAATTTGAACATTCAATTCAACAACTTCACCCCCAAGCCTCTCGGTGAAGGCTCTGATACAGTCTTCTACATCTACCGCCAATTTACCCGTGAGAATTTTATAGCGGTATTTGGGGGTCCAAACAATGTGATATTGGCATCGCCATATCGTATGTGATAGTTTTTTAAACTGGCTCATTTGTTACTCCTTGGCTTACGTTGTGGGGACAACTCTGCCTTGGAGGTAACAAATGAGTCGTTCAGAAGGCAAAGCCTACTGAACTCTGACCTGGTCCGGAGGACCAGGGTTTCTAAGTTGCACTAAATGGATCTCAATTCAGACACTTCCGAATATTTCTTTATCAATATACTATTAAATTTAACCCCTGAAGTGAAATCCTTCTTAAACAATACGCGGGCAGGGCTAAGGGTTTTACATATAAGGGGTCTTATATCCCACTAAGGAGGATTTCATGAAAGACAATGGCAAGTATTCCGGTCTCAAAACCCTTGGCATGATTGGTGGT